>CAMDPQ010000043.1 GCA_945905275.1 Chlamydia trachomatis | reverse complement strand
CTACAAGAACCAGCAGGCGCTACAAGAGCTCCTGCTTTATTTTTTTCAATCAACGTTGTGATCCGAGGAATCTCTTGATTTACAAAACAGGTCCCCTTAGGATCTACAGACACCATCCCATGATCTGCTGTGACAAGGCATGCGATTTTTTTGTCTTTGATTGTTATCCCTTGCATAAAAAACTCTTCAAGCTGAGTCATGCACAGATCAATGGCTGCATCAAATTCCTGAGACTCCACTCCATGCCTATGTCCTGCAGCATCGATATCTGGAAAATATACCATGAAATACGACTTGGTCGAACTGACTGTGTTCGCCGCTTCAACAACTGTTTTCAATCCCTCTGGAAAGTCTAGGTAGGAAATAGGATGCGCGCCAAGACTCATCGCTTGAGAATAAGGGGAATGGATGATATTTTCTGGCTGAACGACATAGCTATCTATTTTCTGTTTTTTTAAATGCAGATAGAATGTGTTGCTCGGAAAAATCTGCTGAGGAGTGATCCCTAGCTTCTCTAGATTACCAAGGCTCTTTGCACCAGCGATTGAAAATAATAAAGGGGCGATGATCCGATCGACTTTTGGCTCATAGTAAAACCATTCATAGACACCCGTTTGACCGACCTCTTGACCTGAATTCAGCGTAGTCACGTGAGCTGCTGTAGTAGACGGAAATTGAGAGGTGATTTTCGATACGATCCCCTCGTGTAAAAACCGGGATAAAAACGGATAGCGACCTATTCGTTTTTCAAAAAAAGACCAACCGAAAGCATCTAGCAAAAACAACACGACCATGTCGTAACCACCGTCTTTAACATGGAAGCAGTCTGAAGGAAGGGCATTATCCCCACAGTTTCCCAGCAGTAAATGCTCAATTGTTGCAGGGATCCGGGAAAAACAATAACTCTCGTATAGGGGCTTACAAAACACAGAAGAAAATGTAGACTTAGCAACTTCCTCTATCGATCGCCTATTCCACATACAGTCCTCTCATAAAAACAAGCTAAAAAGCCTAAAAATAACAAGACCGCTTTATATTTTCACTCTTTTCCTTTTAAAGAGATTCAAGAAACTCTTGAACATTAAGAATAAGTTAAGATAGGATGCCCTCTTGATAAATTACTTCAATAGAAAACCATGCAGTTTACTCCATCTGGATTTATGTGCTTACCGTTTACAAAACCTATTAAATGAGACGATTATGAAACTACCCCTAAAACTCGCTGCCTACTCCTTGTATCTCGCGAGTATGCTCCCCTTGATCGGATTTACCACCGAAATAACCGATGGTGAGGTCACTCACGCTCAAATAGCCGCTCGACCGATCAGTGAAGAAGCGCAAGAAAACATGGCAGAACAGGAAATTCAAAGCAGTGAAAACTCGATAAAAAACCACAGATATAAAAAGAGCCCATCGCAGACATTGACTCCGAAAAAAGAGTTCTGGTTTAGCCACAACGCTTCTATACCTCAACATTGGATTCAAGCGATCAACCTAACAGAAAATATCATTGTAACAGAAGACGGCTCTCACTGGAAAACACCCAATTCCCTTATCTCTTATTTTTGGAGAGTTCAAGACTACGTGACTATTCAACCTAACTCTCATTCCAAATATGCCTACAGGCAATACATGTATCAGCTAAAAAATAAATATTCAGGGCTACTAGCCCGAGCTGAACTCATTGTAGGCCCGGAATTATCAAACCCCCATACCTTGTGGATTATTGGGTTTCACCCAAGCTCTCAAAAGGTTCATTTATCAAACCACACCTCTTGGATTGTATCTCAAGCAGATGCAGCTATTTTTAGAGATTGGCAAGCAAATGACACCATCATTATTGGCACGAATAACAGCTGGTTTTCAAGCTATGATGCCATACTTATTAATGTGGAAATGAATAATTTCGTCCGCGCGACAACCTATTAAAAAATAGAAAAACCGAGATAAAGAAGATCTTTACCTCGGTTTCATCCAGATGAAACACAATAATCCCAACGAGTCAACATTATGCAAAGCCTCCATCCTTACTCTCCCTATCCCAGATCATACAATCTAGATTCAAGACCTGACAGAACCCTGCAAAACACGGTAATCGCTGTTAGTAAGGTAGCCTTAAGCATCCTTGCTACCTTAAGCGCCTATCTGTACCTGCCGACTCCCCTATTCCTACTAACGGCAGTGACCTGTATTATCATTAATATTCCAGCAGCCCAGGATCAAGTAGCAAGGTTCATCCACTACCCGCCCCCAACAGCAGAAGCGTTGAGCCCAAGACACTTATTTAGAAGTCCTCCGACTGCACGGAGAGGGGAATCGGACACTAGAGCCTCTCATACGCAAGTGGGGAGCAGAGGTTTCGATCCTGCATGGGATGATTTTAATCATGGGGAAGAAAGCAAGACCGCAGGAGCGTTGAGCCCAAGACTCTCATTTACAAGTCCTCCGACTGCACGGAGAGGGGAATCGGGCACTAGAGCCTCTCATGCGCAAGTGGGGAGCAAAGGTTTCGATCCTGCATGGGGTGATTTTAATCATGGGGAAGAAAGCAAGACCGATCAACAATTAACATCCAGATGGGGAATGACTGATACTCCAATGAGCGACCAATCTGCATCGGTATGTCCTCCGCCACAATATAGACAGCGATCGGCAGGGGAATCTGTAGAACACTTCACATCCGCAGAGCCATATTCTGTGGGACGACCTCTTACATCAATTGCAGAGCAACCTGTAGGTAGACCCCTTTATGCGCCAGTCGGAATAAGAGCTTCAGCTAAGGCACGGCACGATCCTAATGGTTGGGGAGCAAGCTATACCGATGGATCAGTAACATCGGGATGGGCAATGACTGATACTCCAGAGAGAGACCCATCTCCAAGGGTATATCATCCGGCAGGACATCCCCAGGACGCTGCACAGAATACTCTAGGGAGACCCCTTCATGCGCAAGCGGGGAGAAGAGTTTCAGATGATCAACGGGCTACTAGTCAGGAAGAGAAGGGAGCAGAGGAACTAGCACCTTTTATCCAACGACAACATTCTCAAGTAGGCTTTAGAAAATAAGAATCAAACTTTATTAAATATTGTTAATTAAAAAACCCCTATTAATAAGATTTTACTTATTAATAGGGGTTAATAGATAAATCTACTACTTTGATTTCTTTTTGTCTTGCTTAGCTGCTTTCTTTTCTTTGGCGTTCTTAAGAGGTTTTTTCTTATCCTCTTTCTTTACATCTTTTTCTTTGCTCATAAAAATTCCTACTAATAAAATTGTGATTTTCTTCTTGAAAAAAGAGCTCTTGTAGATAACCTCATTTTTCAATTATCTTACATTTTTCTCATCGACAGATAAATTTCAAGTGGATTGTATAAATTCCCCCAATTACCCTTGGGAATTAAGAAAGAAACCTCTAGAATCTACACTCAATAATTGTTTACAGCAAAATACAACCCCGCTTACTGCACTTACCTTTAAGGAGCTCCCACCATGTCCCAGCAAGGCAAAAAACTGACTCGATCTTTAAGTGTGTTTTCTCTTGCCATGATTAATCTTGCAGCCCTCGGAAGCATTAAAAACTGGCCTGTTACAGCAGAATACGGCTTTGCTTCTATTTTTTATTTAGTCCTTGCAGCTCTTGTGTTCTTTATACCCGTAGCGCTTGTCTCCGCAGAACTTGCAACAGGCTGGCCAAAAACAGGTGGCGTTTTCGTATGGGTAAAAGAAGCTTTTGGTCACCGGACAGGTTTTTTAGCCATATGGCTTTTGTGGATGGAGAACGTACTCTGGTATCCAACCATCCTTTCATTTCTTGCCTCTACAATCGCCTTTGTTTTTGACCCCTCTCTTACAGAAAATACGAGCTACATGGTTGGAATGATTCTTGCTATTTTCTGGGGATGCACCCTAGCCAATTTGCTCGGCATGAAAGCCTCTACATGGATTAGCACTTTCGGGGTCATCTTTGGCACATTCATTGCAGGACTTATTATTATCTTTTTAGGCGCTCTCTGGTTTTTCCAAGGCAAGCCTCTACAAATTCAATTCAACCTTAAGTCTGCACTACCCAATCTTTCCTCTATAGACCAAATGGTATTTTTTACCGGAGTTATCCTATCCTTCTGTGGTATTGAAATGTCTGCCATTCATGCACGGGAAGTAAAGAACCCTCAAAAAGACTACCCTAAAGCGATCCTTCTGACTGTGATTACTATCATCTGCCTGTCTCTACTTGGAGTACTCTCTGTAGCGATTGTAATCCCTCAAAAAGAAATCAACCTTACCGCCGGCTCCTTGCAAGCATTCTCCTATTTCGTTGAATCCTACAATTTAAATTGGGTTACACCGATTATGGCAGGATTTATAGCCATCGGCGCGCTCGGATCGATCAGCACGTGGATCATTGGCCCAAGCAAAGGAGTTCTTGCTGCTGCAAAAAGTGGCGACCTGCCTCCTTTTTGTCGCAAACTTAATTCTAGAGGGATGCCTGTCAACTTGCTAATTATCCAAGCGTGCATAGTCTCAGCCATTACTCTGCTTTTTCTACTCATGCCAACAGTCAGCAGCGCCTATTGGATTATTACTGTGATTGTCTCTCAACTCTATGTCATTATGTATATTCTGATGTTTGCAGCAGCTATTAAACTTCGATATAAAAAGCCTCATATTGAGCGGTCCTATAAAATACCGGGTGGTAATATAGGGATGTGGATCATCGCTGGGATGGGCATTGTTGCAGGCGCTTTCACCCTACTGATAGGCTTCTTTCCTCCTAACCAACTTGCCACTGGCAATAAAATATTTTATCTAGGCTTTCTTATCAGCGCTGTCCTGCTTGCATGTCTTGCACCCGGCATCATTCTGCGCTTTAAAAAACCTAGCTGGAATGTTCCCCTATCTCATGAAAGAGAAGAAAGTAAATAGATCAATACACCTACTAATGAACTAGGTATTTAACTGAGAGTAAAAGAAGCTACATGTCTCAACAAAAAGAAAATTCTTCATGGGAATCTGTAAGTGGTTGGTATAATAAGGTCGTCGGAAGCAAAGGGCACTACTATCATGAAAATGTGATTTTACCAAAAGTGGCTTACATTTTATCTCAACATGTATCCAAACAGTCTAGCCTATTGGACCTGGCTTGTGGACAAGGTATTTTAGCAAGAAGCATCCCTAAAGAGATCGAATATCTAGGTATTGATGCCGCTGCATCGCTCATCCAATCGGCAAAACGGCTATCTAAAAATAAACTACACCACTTTCAAGTGGCGGATCTGACAAATACCCTTGAGCTGACAAAAAATAACTTTGATGCATGTACTATTATCCTCGCTCTACAAAACATCTCTAATCCTTTACAGGTGATGAGAAATGCAGCGCGTCATGTAAAAAAAGACGGCGTATTTATCCTCATACTGAACCATCCCTGCTTTAGAATCCCTCGACAAACGAGCTGGCAGATTGATGAACCTAAGAAAATTCAATACCGACGAGTAGACCTCTATATGAGCCCTCTAACCATCCCGATACAAGCCCATCCAAGCCAAGGAGAGGAGTCTGTTAACACCTGGTCCTATCATCACAACTTATCAGATTATAGCAAGATGCTTAAAGAAGCGGGCTTTGTCATCGACAGTCTTGATGAATGGTGTTCAGATAAACAAAGTACCGGTGGCAAAGCAAAGATGGAAAATAGAAGCCGGGAAGAGATCCCTATGTTTCTCTCGATTATTGCAAAAAAACTATAAAAATCTAGCTCTTCGTTTTTTCGTGTCTGCTGCTTCTTGTATCCGTTGCATACGGCGAAGATTCGCTTCCTCGAATCGACGCCTTTCGATCATTGTATCGGGAAGAACAGGTGGCACCTCAGTGGGTTTTTTATGTTCATCTAGAGCTACAAAGGTAAAATAGGCCGATAAGATATGACGGGTACTTTTACTCGTATAATCTTGAGCCACAACCCGTATGCCCACCTCCATAGAAGTCCGCCATCCGTTATTAATCGATGCTTTGAAAATTAAAATATCCCCCCTTTCTGCAGGGGAGAGAAAAGAAATAGAGTCGACGCTGACAGTCACACACACCCGACCGCTATGCCTTTCCGCAACGACCAGTGCTACTCGATCTAACACGCCCATGATCATTCCGCCGAAAGCCGTTCCATTTGAATTCATGTCATTAGGAAATAACTTATATACATGATCATTCACCGCAGACTCTGATGGAGACTTACCACTTAAACTACTCATTATCAAATCCTTGCATTACTTAACCATCTAATTACAGACAAAACTCTATACCATCGCCTCATTTCATATTCCTCATTTACCCCTTTTTCGGCTACCCTCTGTCTTATAAATCTTCTCTACGAGAGGAAAGAATACCACCAGATCTTCTTAAAATCCCTTGCATTGGACACAAAGCCAGTGATATCGTAATCACCTTGGCATATGCCAGAGAAAGGAGATGTTTTCATGTGTGGAATATTCGGCTATATTGGCCCTAAAAACTCTGTTGAAGTATGCATCTTAGGGCTGAAGTTTTTAGAATACCGAGGGTATGACTCATCAGGGATTGCAGGGATTCAAGCAGGACAGCTCCTTTCCTGTAAGGAGATTGGCAAAATCCAGGCCCTCGAAAACTCCGTCCAAGAAAATAATTTAAGCCTTGATCTTGCTATTGCACACACCAGATGGGCCACCCACGGTAAGCCATCTAAAGAGAATGCACACCCCCACTTCGACAATCAAAACTCTGTAGCCGTTGTACACAACGGGATCATTGAAAACCACTATACCCTGCGGGAAATGCTCAAGGAAAAGGGATATACCTTTTATTCAGAGACCGATACAGAAGTGATCGCGCAGCTGGTCTCCTATTTTTATAAAGGCAATTTTATTGAAGCGGTGCAAAACACGTTAGCTCAGCTCAAAGGATTTTGGGCCCTTGCACTCATTCATAAAGACCACCCCGATCAAATTATTGCCGCCTCGCGAGAAAATCCTTTAGCTATTGGGACAAGCTCTCTCCGAGAGGAGTGCTTTATCTCTTCTGACGTAAACGCTTTTCATGAGCGTGATCTGGATGTCATGTTTTTAAGAAATGATGAGATGGCACTTATCAGGAAAAATGAAGTGAAGGTCTTTAATGCGGAATTTACGCCCATACAAAAGACCACCGAAAAACTATCTATAGACAACTACACCTTAACAAAAAATGGCTTTGATCATTTTATGATGAAAGAAATCTTCGAACAGCCAGACACTATTCGGCAGGCGATGCACGGTAGATTTCTGGAAGATTTCGGAACAGCTGAATTCGATAACTTTTCTTTTACCCCACAAGAGCTATCTTCTGTAAAAAGGATCCTGATTCTGGCCTGCGGAACCTCATGGCATGCAGGATGCATAGCAGCATCTTTGCTAGAAGAGAAAGCCAGGATCCCGACACATGCAGAAATCGCCTCTGAGTTCCGCTATAAGAATCCGATTATCTCCGAGGATACTCTCGTAATTGCCATCAGCCAGTCGGGAGAAACTTTAGATACCATTGCTGCAGTACGAGAAGTTAAAGCAAAAGGAGCTAAAATTCTAGCTGTATGTAATGTGCGCAACTCAACTCTTACTCGAGAGGCAGATGCTTGCTTATTCCTCAGAGCGGGTCCGGAGATTAGTGTATGCTCGACCAAGGCCTTTACCTCGCAGCTTACCGTACTCTCTTTATTTACCCTGCTGATGGCACGATTGCATCATATGAGTAAGGAGGAAGGGAAAGAGTTTCTAGCTGAGCTACAAAGCCTTCCTCATAAAGTCGATCTCGTATTACGCCAAGCGGATCAAATCAAAGCGCTGGCGATCAAATACAGCAGGTTCGAGCATTTCTTCTTTCTTGGAAGAAACTACATGTATGCAACGAGCTTAGAAGCAGCGCTAAAACTGAAAGAAATTAGTTACATCCATGCCGTAGGGTATCCTGCCGGTGAGATGAAACATGGTCCCCTTGCGCTTGTATGCCCCGATCTTGCTGTGATTGGACTCTGTGGCAATAAAAGAACAATGGACAAGATGATCTCCAACCTGATGGAAGCCAAGTCAAGAGGCGCCCCGCTACTCCTGTTTGCAACAGAGGGAACGGAGGAGATTATCTCAATGGCAGACGACATCCTATGGATTCCTGCCACCTGCGATGAACTAGCCTCTATCCCCTTTGCGGTAGCCACCCAGATCTTTGCCTACTACATAGCTCTTGAAAGAGGTACAGAGATAGACCAACCCAGAAATCTTGCCAAATCAGTTACCGTAGAGTAAAGAGGCCCCCACCCTCTTTTACTCTCAGCATCCTACCATTAAACTCCATCCGCACGCCTCGACGTCACATCCAATGATACGGATAAGAAGTGATCGCTTTAACTCATTCTACTTAAACCTCTTAATATATAAAAAAAATCTTCAAATCACCTTAACATAAAACAGGTAGAATAAAGACAAGATAAATTAAGTGAGTAAAACCATGGCTATTATTTCCACATCATCCGCTATAGGCCCTATCGATACCTTCAAGGCTACAGACATCAACTTGAAACTCTTAGACAATTCAAATGAACAAACAGCCGTATTAACCTATATTAATCCTGAAACACAACAGACTCACACATGGCATGTACAGTTATTGGAAAACGATAAAACTCCTCTATTTTTGAATGATGCTATAAAAAATAGCTTAGAAAACATCTTGAGAGAGCTCTTGACATCGCCGGATTGTCGAGATATACAAAAGACCCTCGTCTCCCAAACTAGCGGTAGTAAGCCCTTAACCATCGCAAAATCGAAAGGTACTTACTATGTAAACTATGGAGGCAATTCACAAGGGCTTTCAAGCCCCAGTAAGCACCTGGAGCTGCTATTCCGGCAAGCTATCGTTTACAGTAACAAGAAAACGAATGAGCTTTGGCAAAAGAAAGAAGATCCGGATGGATTATTTTCATCTCCTCAGAAAACCCCTGAATATCAACAAGCTCTCAGGCAAGAGGCAATAAGGAAATTATTTGGAGAGGGTCACGAAGAGGCCTCTCAAGCTACTATACAAGAGAACTCAAATCCCGTCTTGACAGGAAGAGCCTCAGGAAATCCCATACCAAACGTTTTAGAAGCTGTCAAGAAAAGCCTGGATGAGCTACCACCATGCAATGAATGTGATTTACCGACAGTACACGGAGGGGAATCACAGCCCTCCTTAGGCCCCGAACTAAGCCCTCCGATTCCCGCGGGTCGAAATGAATTAGTACTGACCCCCTTAAGTCCAGAAGAGTCCGAACTCTTTAATCGAAATTCAATAAGTAATCCTATACCACACTCACACCGGAGCAGATCCCCATTTATAAGCCACCAAGTACAGCCGCCTTTCTTCATCCTAGGACAAGGATTCTCAATACCCTTCAATTCGCGCCCCATGCTCATGTTAAGAGATGAACACAGTATGCCTTTATTTCCACAACCACCGAAGGATTCAAGCGCAGCAGAGGAGGATCCAACACGCGCAAGTCCAGGTACTGAAAGCACAACGAATTCTCATTCGGAAAGTAGATCAAATATCCCTGGGAACCTATTCGCTGGTGTGGCATTTGGTGTGGCTGTATCGATACTTGGCGGACCTATAGCAGTCGCTATTGCCGGAGGTAGCGTATTGGCTATCTCGATGGCTAACCGGTAAGCGAAGCGATATCAAAGCTTAATTTTTAGGCGCCCAATTCTGAGGCAGACGTTCGTGGAGTTTGTTAAAGGGATGGGATTGGATTCTACGAACCACATCTTTAAAATACAGACTCAGATTGATTTTTAGAGCTCGGCAAGTTTGAGATAATCAGTAGATAACTGCTGGCTTGCCACCACCCTTATTTCCTACAAATACCCAGTTCTTCCTTCGTATTACAACTAGCTTTAGTGCTCTTTCCTCAATATTGTTATCCGGCCTGGCGTAGGGATTTGCTATGTAGTTCTTTAAATAAGGCTCCAGACCCAGAAAATAGCCTATAGACCCACTTACCTTTGATTTGGGAAGTATTTTAGTCATAAATATTGCTTTAACTTTCTTCACTAACGCATCTATTAGCTGGCTCTTATTGCAGGGCTTTTTGAGTAAAAAGATTTGATAGACATTCCTGTATAACGGTAGCATCTTCAAAAAATTTAGAGGTGTTATAAACAAGAAAAAAACACAGAACTTTTACTTATCGATTGATGAAATCGCCGATAAAGAAGCCTTTCTCGAACCAGTGCGAGAAGATTTTTTGGAAATTGAAGCCCCGCCTATCAAGGGTAAATCGACAGAAGAAAGGCGATTTTAGATCTCTAGCCTTGAAACTACTCCAGAGCTGGCAGGAAATATTCTCTGAAGCCATTGGACTATAGAGAATCGATTGCATTGCAACATGGATGTGAATTTTTGCGAAGATGCAAACTGGGCGACATCCGGTAACACAGCCGTAAATTTGGCAGCCTTAAAAAGACTGACTAGCACTATCATATGTATCGATCTTGGAGGGACACGACAAGCTGCTTGGGATGATCCTTGGACTCTGCAACTACTGTCAAGAATATTCGAGGTGGACCTGTAAAGTAATTTTTAATCAAAAATCCCTGACCTTCTACTTCCCTTCCAGATTAATGACGGGAACCCCTTTTTCATTAAAAAATACACGCTCTTTAACGAAATCTTAATGTAATTATATTACAATCTACACCATGGGCATATTAACTTAAAGACAGTAATAACATGAATCTAACAGATCCAGTCTCTTTAAATATCAAGGTCACAATGGTTCAGGGGCAATCTAATAAAGCCTTATTAACCTATACCCCTAAGAGGGGCGCGTGCAAGCAATGGGTAGTAGAACTCGTAAATCTCCAGTCAGAATATGGATCCGGTATCGCAACAAAGATGGAAAATGTGTTTACCCGGATGGTCGCATCGGATCCCACTGCATGGAACTTCCTTCTTACCCAACATACAAGTAAACCCGATCAAAGCTGTAAGATTGAATCTTCAGCACAGAACACTTCTTGGACAATGAATTTAGAGGACGATGCTTCGTTACACCAATTTTCAGAGCCCACACAAATAGAACTAAACACACTCTTCAACAGAACAGTTTCTCCGCAGAGACCACCCCTTCCTTCTAACCTTCCGACAGACCTAACCCCTCCTTCTAACCTTCCGGCAAACCTAACCCTTAAGAATCCAAAACAAATTATACCCTATCCTCTAAGCCCTCATTCCAATCTCGTTCCTGTGCATGAGCAACCTACATTTAGGATGTGGCCTCACCCCATCGGACCATTGGCTCCTCAACTAGATCCTCATTCGAGGCTCTATTCTGGCGCAGAGAAAATAAATGTCTTACCATTTACACAAAACTTAGTAGATCCATTACAACTCTCATTACACCAACCGATCTTAGATCAACTCACGCCTCAAGCATTGGATCAAATATCAGCTTTAAGACCAGAGGAACTAGGTCAATTATTCGACCAAGTAGGTCATTGGGTCAGAAATCCTGCACCGAATAGCCTTTTCATCAGAGTAGGAGGGCAAAGCTGTGAGCTACCATATACACTAAAACCTACTGTACAAAAAGCCTTGGACAGAATAGGACCCAATCCGAAAATAGCAATGCTACCAGGGTTCCTTCAAAGCGGTCCTGTTTCTACACCCGAATTAGCAAGAACACCGCAAGTCGCTCCCCCCTACCAGCCAGTCCCCTATACTATCCGGCCGCTTCCCCCTAGAGAGGGCGGTAATATGCAAGAGGATGTCCAAAAACCTAGCCCTGTCATGCCACGACCAAGTCCACCTCTGACTCTTCCCAACGGAAATCAGCCTGTACCGGCTCCACAGACCGATACAAAAGAGACAGCACCACAAAAGAAACAGGCTACCCAGCTGAACCCTAGCAAGACTCCTACATCTGCATTTTGGCGTGTCTTCAGGAGACTGCCTCCGCTCTCAAATGCTCCAACCAGACCGGGACTGCATTACCCCCTGAATGACCCATATCGCACACCCCTACAGCCTCTATTCAGCCAGTTCGGGTATAATCCCTTCCTCCTCCAACCAAGGCGTTTAACAGTGGAGAAGAGAAGTAACCTGCAGACTCGAATCCCACGTCCACCTAGACCACCAATCCTCCCTATACCGCGCCTCCTTTCTTTCTTCAGACCAAGACCCAGTGTTGTTAATGCTGGAATTGCATTGGTGACGGCCATTGGACAGGCGGCCTTGAGCTCGCATCCTAAATCCCTCCCACCAAAAAAAACCGAACTCAAAAAATAAGTCCTAACGCTTAAAGTCGACTGACCGGTCGCTGTATGGTTCATTGCTGAAGCCATAAAGGCTATAGAGACCCCCTGTTTTCCATCTAGATCCTTCTTTCAAAAAAATAGAAGATTGACAGTTAGCGGAGTATAGCTAAACTAAAAGAAAAGATAGAGATGAGGTCGAATACGTCATGTTTAGCCACTCCGATCAACAAGCCCAAGAAGAACAGTTAGCACAAAAAACATCTAAGATCATCCACGAAGGCAGACTCATCTGCCTGGTTCAGGAAAGCTACCGCCTGCCCGATAAAACAGTCGATGCGGACATCGTCCACCACCCCGGTGCTGTAGCTATTATTCCTATCGATCATCAGGGTAGAATCTTACTCATTAAGCAGTGGAGAAGAGCTATTCGGCAGATCCTTATCGAAATCCCAGCGGGCACCTTGGAGCCATCGGAATCCCCGTTAGAATGCGCCCAAAGGGAGCTGCAAGAAGAAACAGGCTTTAAAGCAGGCCAAATCATTCCCATGGGTGTATTACACACCTGCCCCGGTTTTTGCACAGAAAAAATCTCTGTATTTTTAGCAAGAGATCTCAAGGTCTCCCCTTTACCTCCCGATGATAATGAAGCGATAGACCTAATGCCTTTATCGTTAGAGGACACCCTATCTCAGATCGAAAATGGAACCATTACCGACGCCAAAACCATTGCAGCTATGTGTTTTTACCTTCGCTGGCTAAATAAAAACAAGGATCAGCCGTGAGCCCCTCTTCACCTTTTCGCAAACTTACAGTCATTGCTATCACTCTCACTATCGGGGTAATCTCCTCTGCCGCCCTTATACCCACTGTGATCTCTACACGTTATGGAACAGAAAAGCTCTCCCAAGTACTCAGCCATAAGATGAACTGCTCACTCCAAATCCAGTCTCTATCCCTATCATGGTTTGGATCACAAAATATATATGGCATCAGCTATAGCGATAACGGTGAAAGTTTTTTTGCGAGCTGCGAGAGCATCACATCTACAGCCTCTTTATGGCAGATAGTAACAGGACTTACCTATGGTGATGTCGCAGTCCTTGCGCCTCATATGAAAATCAAAAAAGAACTCCATCGCCCGGTAAAGGCCTCACCTGTCGTGATACAACAGGGGGCGATGCTGCTGATTCCCAGCCTGCAAGAGCTCATCCCTCTTACTCTCAGCAGGGCTTGTGGCACGCTGAAAATCACCGCTGGCCTCATTGATCTGATGCCGCCTGAGATCGACCCCATCTCCATTTATAACATCGACAGCCTTATTACCCTATCTGATCCAAAAAACGAATGTTCCATCTCTCTTCATGCAAGCACTGCACAAAATACACAACAGGGATCAATTTCTTTAGAGGGGGCGGTGACAGATCTTTTGTCGACAACGATCACCTGTGTGATCGAAGGATCGATCATGAATTTGCCTGTAAAAGCGATAGATCAGATAAGCACCCTCTTCGCTCCTCAGTGGAAAGGCGCCCTTGAAGAGATGCTGGGAGAAACTCTTTCGATGAACCTATCAGGCAGCTTATCGCAAAAAAATGCAACCCTTGATTTACAAGCTACATCCCCTAACCTAAAGGTAAGCTTCAAGAGTCTATCGGATGGACAATGCATTACTGTAAAACAGCCGGCTCACCTAGAATGTAGTCTATCGCCTGCTTTACTGGATCGATTTACCCCTTTGCTCAAACACCTACAGCTTAATCCCATTGCTATCACAGGGACGATAGTTGATCTGTCCATCCCGATTCATGAAAACGGGATAGACTGGAAAGCTTTAGATATCAATGCCAAGATCACAGCAGAGGCCCTACAAATCAAAAGCCTATCGGGCATAGATTATCAAACAGGTCCTATGACCTTTTCGGCCTCACGCAAAGCGATAGAAAATACGACAAAACTCTCTTTTTCCTGTCCGATAAAAGCAAAAGACCTTACCTCTCAAATATACATCGAAGGAACCTCCCAAATAGGATTTTCCGATACCTGCTATAGCGATATCACATGCCAGTTGATCGATCTGCCTACTGCTTTATTGGATAAACTAGCAGGATCTTCTTTGGCCACATCGGTGCTTGGTGAACATGTCAATGGCAAGGCAAGGCTAACTCTAACAGAGGCGCATGGACCATGGCAACTCATACTCTCCACACAGACCCCAACTCTTTCGATAGATCAGGCGCAGTTTCTATTGGGAGCAACCCTTAAAATCAAAGACCCCTTTACGCTCAAAATCAAACCTTCAATCCTGCTCGTCGACAAGCTTCTATCAAACACCGATATCACTCTTGCATCACTACCAGAGACGCAGATCAATATCAGAAAGATGACGATTCCTGCCTCATTTAACCTAGAGCAGTTGCAACTTGATGCCGTTTTACATATCCCTCAACTACAACTGCAACATCAGCAAGCTCGAGATCCCTATATATTGAATCATGTGGTATCGAGCCTGTCGATAGAGACGTTTAAGCGCATGCATCTTAAAATAGAAAGTGATCTCGTTAACATCCATCTGGCAGGCGCGTACGATCAAAACCGTTCGACGTTTCAGTTGCAAGACAGTTGCCAGATAACCTATCTTCTAACAGATGGGCAAATAGGCAGGTTCTTCAAAGAAAAAAAACGTCTTTATCTGACCCATCCATCGACTGTAAGTATCGCTATCAAACCCACAGAGATCTGGTTGGATAAAGATCTTTTATCAAAAATGCAGATGGAAGCATCCATCTCTGCTAAAGAACTCGTATTGCAAAATCTCGACGGATCCTGTCGAGCCACATTAGACAACACAGAGATGCATATCGATTTTACAGGCCCCTCTGACAGTATGAAGCTACAGGTAAATACGACACTCATCGATCAAGAAGGCTCTAGAAGCACTTTGCGCGGGCAAATCGCAACCCAAGAGATCCTGCATCACCATCTAACGGATACGCAAGCGCTTTTCTTCAGTTCCGATATCTATGTAGATAATATGCCCACCCAGGTATTACAGCTGCTTGACAAAGACTCTAGCCGATTACAATACATCATCGGCCCTAAACTAAATCTACAGGCACATATCGAAACCAACTCCCTACATAAGGCCTTTACGATCGATCTACTCTCAGATAATGTGCAGGTAAAAGGCAGCTTACTACTGGAAAATGGGCTTATGTCTATCACAGGGGCTCCGATGAAAGGATCTCTACAAATCACTCCGGAAAGTTACCTTGAAATCGATAGAATCCTTACACAACAAGACACTCTTTCTAGCTACAAGCTCACAAAAAACTCGGTATTTTCTTTTGAGTTAAGTGAGCTACATATCCCTATGAACAAAAGTCAGGACAGCGTAATTGACTCCTTGTTACATCTGACGATGCAAGAGGCCTATATCAAAGGACATATTGCCAACCCAAGTCTACACCTAAGCAACCCATCCAACCAAAAAGCTATTTATCTAAAAAACATGAGCGTGCTCATCGAAAAGAGCCCTGCTAATTCTCCCCTTATGCTCAACTTATCGACAGAGGCGTTATCAGGCAGCGGAAAGCTTGCGGAACAAAGTGGAACCATGGATATCAAAGCAAAACTGAGTGATCTTTTACAAAAAGATGGGCATATGGACCTATCGAAACTATTCACCTCTGTTGTCGTGCAGATCCATAGAATCCCCTCCCCCGTTTTTGATTTTTTCGCCCGCTCCTTTGGAGACTGTTCTTCTTCCTTTAGCGCCATCTTTGGTCCAACAATGACTGCTGAGGTAAACATGGAACTACAAAATACTTCAGGACCCCTACGCATCAACGTCAACAGCCCAAGTACAAGAGCCTCGTTAAATGGCAAGATTGAACAAGGGACTTTGAGGCTAACAGAACCCATCTATGCTCAGGTGAGCATGACACCTGATCTCAGCCGCTTTGTTCTCGGCGGAGTCAACCCCCTATCGATTACAGAAATCCGCTCACAACATCCGATTACACTGGAAATACAACCAGAGGGTTTTTCGCTACCACTAACAGATTTCACC
>CAMDPQ010000042.1 GCA_945905275.1 Chlamydia trachomatis | reverse complement strand
TAGTCTTTGAGGGAGAGTATCAAGAAGGGATTCGACATGGAAAAATGAATAAATACTATGATGATGGCAGACCTCATCTACTGCAGACATTTATAAAGGATGAGCTTCATGGTATTAAAACAGCTTATGATGAAAGTGGGCAGATGACTAAGACCCGATTTGATCATGGACAAAAAATGCAATAATCGATTTCGGGATACTACCTTTGTAAAAAACAACACCCTTTCTTTTAATGAGAAAGGGTGTTGTTTTTTATATGAACATCTGAAGATTTACTAACAGAGGCATGTGATGCAACTGCATGTCCATCTTGCTGATGCAGCGGCTTTCTGCCCTGCCAAAGCTCCAGCATACAGAGCAATTGTTGCGCTGCCGATAAAATGGAGCTTATGGTGATCGACATGGGAGGCGATACCCGCCACTTCTGCACCCACCGATAGCACTTCCGGTAGCTCGATGCCGGTCACTCTGGCTAAAAACCCTTGAGAGCATCCTCCAGTGTGATGGTGATGACCGGTTCTTGATCCACCTTCTGTCTGCATTCCGCAGGCGACCCCTACGATAAATGCGGGTATAAAGAATTTCATATTGCTAAAGGCAGCAAAGATCGTAAGAGCTGCAAAGCTTGCTTTCTCTGCTAGCATAAGCCATAGATTGCGTCGTGGTAGGCAGGTAGAGCATACGGATGTTCTTAATGTTGCAGCATGTGCTGAATGTGCCATATTTTCCTCCTTATAAATTTAGTTACGATCCCGATCCCGATCGCACTCATCACAGGAGTTGATTTTTGGGTTATTCGCGTGTAAAGCAGTGGCTACTGAGTGGAGCGATAGGATCGATAGGCAAATAAATAAAGTCGCTTTATATAAAGCTTTCATGTAGATCTCCTTGAGATTTTTTAAAAACATCGGCATGATAGTGCAAATGCAATCTTACTTGCAATAACAGTCTTAATTTTACCCAAATATTTAGTATGAAGAGAACCACAAAACAGAAAGAAGCAATTTTGCAAGCCTTTCGCAGGGCAGGTCGTCCTTTAAGTGTAGAAGAGCTTTTTAGTTATGCCGCAGAAAAGGTTGCATCGATTAATCTATCCACGATTTATCGAACCCTGAAAGGGTTAATAGAAGAACATTGCATTAATAAGGTGGATATCCCTGGCGAGCATGCTCGGTATGAGCTTGTGCTATCTGGTCATCGGCATTATTTTGTCTGTGATCTATGCACCAAGGTGTACGCTTTAGATTGTTGTCCCCGGGGCCTTCTCGACATGGTGCCCATTGGCTTTGTGTTGAGAGATCATTCGGTAACCTTAAGTGGAAGTTGTCTGGATTGTCTAAGTGCGTAAATGAAAACGGCCTCCTAAAAAGGAGGCCGTATAGGATCTAATCTCAATCTGAGGTTAGAAGTGGAATCCAGCTTTCATTGTGAACCCTTGTAATGCTAGGTTACCTTGAGCAGTAGCCGATTGGAACTGGTTGGTATTAAACCATACTTGTTCTTCCCATCCAGCTTTCAGCTCTAACATATAGGCTTCATCATAGAACCATGTCATATACTCCACACCGAGGCCTAGCTCAAGAACAGGAGTTAGAGTATGATTGCTTTTTTTGGTATGACGGAATGTGAAATCAATAGGGTCATCAAGTAGAAACAGGCTTGAGGATCCTGCAAAACTTGTTTTTTCCGTTGTGCTATAATACTGATAAAGAGCGCTTAATGCGACGTTACCGTATATACCCCAGTTGCGTGAAATATGCCATACTGGATCTAACCCAAAACGGATGCCCATACCCCAAGATTCTTGGGATTGCTTGCTTTTCAGTTCACCTGTCAAGGCAAGAGTGTTGTTAGGGCCAGTGAAGTCCAAATCAGTTGCTGAGTACTCTCTGTGAAACTTCTGGTTAATCCAGGCAGTTTTTAAGCCAATATGGGGTCTTAGTGTTAGGTTACGGCTTAGAAAGAAATTTCTTCCAAGTTCTAGGTCGATCACGTTATAGTGCAGAGACCATGAGCCTTCGGCTTTATCTAGGGACTCTTCTGTGGCTAGTCCAGGAAGACCGCCTCCATTTATAGGGAGAATATAAGAATTTACGTTATCATAGTCGTTTTCTACTGAACTTTCGTTGTCAGTGATAGGGTTAAGCCATGTCCACTCAGCAAACATATCCCAACCATCATGTTCGAATTCCAAACCAGCACCTAGTTTAAAGCCTGGCTCCCATTTTCTGTCGACTTGCTCCTGGTATGAATGGGAAGGGCTTGGATTAGTTTGGCTGCCGAGTTCCCCGGAGAATGCATAAGACAGACCATCCTGCTGGGCATACCAGTAGATGAAATCTGCGCTTACAAAGAAATCAGCGCCGTTACTTACACGTGGAGCCACAGGTGGTGTGATCACGCCTGTTGGTTGTGATGTAACGCCCATTGGCATTGGCGGCTGTTTTTGATCCATATCAGGTGCTTGATCAGCAGCGACTAATGCTGTTGATAGTGATATCATTCCTAGAGCAAATGCCCAATTTTTATTGATCATTGCGTTTCTCCCTTTCAAGTTTTACAAAACCTTTTCAACTAAAACGTATGCCTTTCGTATACATAATATTTTATTTTTCTCCTAATTATTTTTTTATTTTTCTGTTTTTCTAGGTGAGTTTAGCAGGAGGGATAGGTTCTATCAGAAAAAGAATAAGGGGGTATAAATCCAAAAAGAGCCCTATGCAAAGAGCTCTTTTTTGGGTCAGGTATTAGAAATGAAATCCAGCTTTCAAGGTGAACCCTTGTAGTGTCAGGTTCCCTTGAGAGGATGCATCTTGCAGCTGGTTGGTATTAAACCATACCTGTTCTTCCCATCCAGCTTTTATCTCTAGCATATACCCTTCATCGTAGAACCATGTCATATACTCAAGCCCCAGTCCTAGCTCAAGAACAGGAGTTAGAGTATGATTGCTTTTTTGGTATTGCGGAATGTGTAATCATCTACAGAGGTTACAGTGCCAGCTGTTGCTCCTCCGAACCCTTTGATTTCTATTGCTTCTTTTGTGTTATAGTTCTGATAAAGAGCTCTTAATGCAACATTTCCGTAGATCCTCCAATTGCGTGAAATATGGCATACTGGATCTAATCCAAAACGGATACCCATACCCCAAGATTCTTGGGGTTGATTCTTTGAGACAGCACCTGTAAAATAGCTGGGTGTTGGAACGTTTGGTTTCTTGATTTCTACAGCAGTTGCAGAGTATTCCCTGTTAAAACTTCTGGTTAATCCAGGCAGTTTTTAAGCCAATATGAGGTCGTAGTGTCAAGTGACAGCTAAGGAAGAAATTCCTGCCGAGTTCTAGGTCAATTACGTTATATTGAAGTGGCCATGAATCTTCCACTTCATCTAGCTCCCCTTCTAATAAGGAGGGGAGCTAGATGAAGTGTCCGGTCCATTTACAGGAAGAACGTAAGAATTCAGGTCATCGGAATCGTTTTGTACTGAGCTTTCATTGTGACTGATAGGATTGAGCCATGTCCATGCAGCAAACAGGTCCCAACCATCATGTTCGAATGCCACACCAGCACCTAGTTTAAAGCCTGGTTCCCATTTTCTATCGACTTGCTCGAGGTGTTAATGAGAAGGACTTGGATTGGCGTTGCTGCCGAGTTCCCCGGAGAATGCATAAGACAGATCATCTTGCTGGGCATGTCAGTAGATGAGATCTGCGCTTATAAAGAAATCAGCGCCGTTACTTACACGTGGAGCTAAGGGTGGTGTGATCACGCCTGTTGGTTGTGATGTAGCCCCCATTGGCATCGGCGGTTTTTGGTTTATCTCAGATGCTTGATCAGCAGACACCATTGTTGTTGATAGTCATAAAACCCTTAGAGTAAATGCACACTTTTTATTGATCATTAAATCTCTCTTCTTCTAAGGGTTCAATCATGTTTACAATATACATCGTAGTACAACATCCTACTATAGGATGATGTAGCGGACGATTGACCCTTAGAGTATAGGGTTTCTGTGCTCCCCTTCTCGAACGCCAAGGTTCCCGTACCTATGGTAATCTACGCTGAGGGCCATTTCCCTTAGATAATGCAGAAGTTCAAAGCGTCCACTGGCAAGTACAGGTTGTGTGCATAGATAGGTGTTCATCTCTCTAGATACCTGTTGAAGAGCCTCTGTTGGGGTAGACAATAGGCGTATTCTTTCAAAGCAGCCAGTTTTTACCCTCCCTATAAATTGACTTTCTAGCTCTTCTTTGATCTTCAGGTGAGAGAAGTGGTGTTTCCACTGGTCATTAAATACCACAGACGATAGTTCTCTGGACCAGCTAATTTCTATAGGTGTATGGCAGCTAATGGCAGCTGCAATCGATTGAAAGATGTGAAGGGCAGTATCCTCTTTTTGGATTCTGATGCACATTTTTTTGCGAGATCTATAAAGGAGCTTATTATCCTGTCCTAATACAAGATCTCCTTGAGCATCGATTTTACCGTGGCAGTAGCTTTGTTTAAATCGGTCTGACCAGTAGGCGTAGTTCGAAATGCTTGCATACCATATACCCAGATCCTCTGGTGATAAAGACACCTTCTGGATAAATGAGCTGAGGTTATTGACTTCTTCAGAGATAGGGTGTTTCTCTTGTGGTAGCGATACCTGGGAGGGATAGGCAAATTGAAAGAGGTAGTTTGGGCCTCCGGCTTTTGACCCGTATCCGAAGCTGCTGGCTTTACAACCACCAAAAGGCTGTCTTTTCACGATAGCGCCGGTAATGGTCCGGTTGATGTAGCAGTTGCCAGCTTCAATAGTCTCGAGCCATTTTTCATGTTCCCGTTCATCCAGGCTACTAAGTCCTGATGTGAGGCCGTATGGGGTTGCATTGGCCAGTTCAATAGCATGGGATAGGTTATCTGCTCTCATCAGACCAAGCACCGGCCCAAATAGCTCTGTCTGATGCATGAAGCTGAGGGGTTTCACTCCTAATTTAACGCCGGGAGACCACATCAGTGCATTGTTTGGGTTTTGTTTTGGCTCAACAAGCCATGATTCCCCCTCTTCTAAAGTGGTCAGGGCTTTATATAAAGTGTCATGAGCTTTTCGAATAATAGGTGTCACTTTTGAAGAAAGATCCCAAGCAGGACCGACTTTTAAGCTTAATACAGCATCTTTTAAATGCGAGAGAAAATGAGGATCATCGTATACTTCTCTTTCTAAGATCCCGAGACTTGCTGCGCTACACTTTTGTCCCGAGTGGCCGAAAGCCGAGTGGATAAGGTCTTTGATTGCTAGGTCTCGATCAGCCATTGCTGTGATAATCAGTGCATTTTTTCCTCCCGTTTCTGCTGACAGGGCGACATCTGGATTCATGCGATGAAAAAGTTCTGCGGTAGATGTAGCTCCAGTGAGTATAATGGCATCGATTCTTGGATCGGCAATAAGCCGGGAGCCTACGGGCTCATCATGACAACTAAAAAATTGTAAGACTTTTTTGGGGATGCCTGCCTCCCAGAGTAGCTTCACAAGAGTCCATCCACTTAGAACAGCCTCAGGAGCCGGTTTAAACAGGACGCAGTTGCCTGTACATAGAGCTGCAAAGATCCCTCCTGTAGGAATCGAGACGGGGAAGTTCCAGGGAGGGGTGATAAGGACAGTTCCTTTAGCCTTCCATTTAACATCAGTACAGGCATGCATCTTAAGCATCCCGCGTAGGTAATATTCAATGAAATCAATGGCTTCGGAGATTTCAGGATCGGCTTCTACAATCGTTTTTCCACCGTCTGCCATCATCGCGCCCGTAAGATCTGCTCGCTTTTCACGCATCTTTTGAGCGGCTTGTGCAAAAAGCTTGGCTTTTTCCATAAAATCGAGTTTTTCCCAAGAGGATTGTTCTTTTTTTGCACATTCGATCGCTAGGTCCACATGATCCCAAGGCGCAGTAGAAAAGGTGTATAGCACCTCTGTTGGGTAAGCGGGATCTGCTCCACGTCCTTGAGGCGATGATTCATGATATTCTTTTCCATCGATAACATAGGGGATAGTAGAAACTTTTTTTCGGTGCCAGTCGGTAATGATCTCTTGTGCCCATTTTCTATTAATAGGTAAGGAGAAGTCTGTATCAGACTCATTGATAAAATGATCTTTAGGATCTATGTACAGAGCTTGCTCAAATCGATTTTGTGTTCGTCTTGGCAAAGCGCTTACTTGCTCCATTTCGTGACAAGACTGGGAAAATGCTGCGATCTGTGATTGCCATTCTGGTGATCCTGGTTGTAGGCCAAATGTGTAACGTAGAAAATTTTCAGGTCCTGTATTCTCATCAAGACGTCTTATTAGGTAGGCGATTGCACTTTGGAAATCTTCTTTGGTCGCTACAGGGCAATACAGGAGCATGTCTCCCGTTAACCTTTGTACCACCCGACGAATATGGTCGGCCATCCCCTCGAGCATCTCAAAAGAGACTTGCCCTTCTACTCTATGTTCTGATCGTAAGAGCATCGCATAGGCTATATCGAAAAGATTGTGGCTTCCAATACCTAAATGGACCACCTTGGCGTGTTCATGAATACAGCCATATGAGGTCATTTTTTTAAAGTTGGCATCTACTTCCGATTTTTTTTTATAAGGGACCTGTGGCCATATTTTTGTGCTTGCTTCAAATTGCTCCATCGCGAGATTTGCTCCTTTCACGATCCGGATTTTAATCGGAGCTCCCCCTTTCCTCCCTCGTTCAATTGCCCATTCAGTGAGCTCTTTTTGGATTGTAAAAGAGTCAGGAAGATACGCCTGCAAAACAATTCCTGCAGAAAAGAGATGAAATTCTTCTTCATCTAACACTTTTTTAAAGACCTCTTTGGTTAGGATAAGGTCTTTGTATTCTTCCATGTCTAAGTTTACAAATTTAGTAACCTGGCTTCCATCTGCTCGTATAAAAGTGGTATTTTTAGCAGCTCGGTATAATTCTCTTAGTCGCGTAGCGATGATTTCGATTGTTTTATCCCATGCAAGCAGGTTGATTTGACTAAAGATCGTTGAAATCTTGACTGAGATATACTCCACATCTTTTTTTTCAAGGTCGTTAATGTAGAGCTGTAGACGTCGTTTTGCTTCTTCTTCTCCAAGAATGGCTTCTCCTAGATGGTTTAGGTTGATGCGTACACCTTGATCCCTACGTAATTGCATATGTTTAGATAGTGCGGAAGGCTCTCCTGGAAGAATAACGCTCGATGTTTCTTTACGCATCATAAACGTGACTAGAGGAACGAGTAGGCGGGAGAGGGCAGGAGAGAGCAGTCTGAAGGCTGCTAGCTGTAATCTTTTAAAGGAGTCAAAATACTGAGGAATGCCAAACTGATCAATGAGGTAGTTGATTTGACTTGCAACTCGTGGTGGATAGTGGCTGCGAAATCCTTGGTCGGTCATGCATGTAGTGAAGTCTTTGCCAGTAGGATCAGCCATCATTCTAGCGAGCTGGTGCTGCCTTTTTTTTTCAGAATAGGTTTCTGTTTGATTCGCTTCGTCTAGCATATAGGAGGCCAGTTCAATGGCATTCTGAGCCCGTTCTTTAGCGGAGGAGGGTTTGCCCCGCGCATGATCTAAAATATCGAAAGCTTTTTTCATAGGAATAGATTCGGTTTGTCTAGACATGGACATATTGCCCCACCTTGGAGTTGTGCTAATTTATTTTTTTAATAACATAAATGTTTTGTTTACACAAAGAGTTTATTGTGATTTATTTTTGATTTAGACAATGTCGGTGTTCTTATTAGGCGGTGTTTTTTGATGTATAAGGTTTTTGTTATTTTGCTTTGTTTTTTTATAGTCCCATTATTTTCTGGGGTGAAGAAAGTAGAGGTCGGGGTGGATGTGTTTTTTCAAGATGGGCATGGGGTAAAGCTCAAAGGAAAAAAAGTCGGATTAATTACTAATCATACAGGTGTAGACTCTAGTCTTTCTCCTACGTATGAACGATTTATGCAAAATCAGGATGGATTTTATCTGTCTGCTATTTTTGCGCCAGAGCATGGCCTTAAAGGGGAGGTATATGCCGATCATCCTTGTGCTGATATTCTGAATTTTAAAGGGGTGCCTGTATTCAGTCTCTATGGGTTGCAGAGAAGACCCACCCTGAAGATGCTGCAGAACATCGATGTTCTTGTTTATGATATCCAAGATATAGGATCTAGATCTTATACCTATATAACTACCCTTTTCTATGTGATGGAAGAGGCTGCGAAGGCAGGGATTCCTGTAGTCGTCTTGGACAGGCCCAATCCAATGGGAGGGGAGATTGTCGATGGCCCTATGCTCGAGAAGAAGTGGAGGTCTTTTATCGGTTATATCGATGTCCCGTATTGCCATGGGATGACCGTTGGAGAGCTGGCTCGTTATTTTAATGCAGAATATAAAGTGGGGTGTCAGTTACACGTTGTCGCTATGAAGGGATGGAAACGTGATATGCTCTATAAAGACACATCTCTTGCCTGGATTCCCACAAGTCCCTATATCCCAGAAGATGATTCCCCACTATTTTATGCCACTACAGGAATTATAGGATCTTTAAGTATTGTTAGTATAGGCATTGGGTATACGCTCCCCTTTAAAGTCGTCGGCGCTCCTTGGATTAAAGGGGAGCGTTTTGCAGCGGCGCTTAATGAACAGAAGTTGTCCGGAGTGAAGTTTGTGCCGTTTTATTTTCGCCCTCAATTCGGTCTATTTAAGGGAGAGTCTTGTGAAGGCGTTTTGATTGTTATAACGCATAAGCAGACGTTTAAGCCTCTCACCGTACAATATTTAATTTTGGGCATGTTAAAATCCATGTATCCAAGTCAAATGGATCAAGGGCTTGCCCGGCTTGACAAGGGGAGGAAGGATCATTTCTGCAAGGCGTGTGGTAATGAAGAAATGCTGCATCTATTGATTAAAGAAAAATATGTTGCCTGGAAGCTTATTCAATATCAGAAGCAGGAAAGGGACTTATTTATAGAGAAAAGAAAAAAATACCTCCTTTATTAATTTAGCAGTTCAGTATTCAATCTGCTAAAAAGCTTCCTTGTTTAATTGACAAAAAAGACCTTAGGCCATAAGATTCCTTTTTTTACATATAACCCTATTTGAAAGGAGAAAACCTATGTCTGCTCAGCGAATTAAACCTCTTGGTAATCGAGTTCTTGTACGGCGCTCTCAAGTTAAAGTAACAAAGGGAGGCATCATTCTTCCTGATTCAGCTCAAGAAAAACCAAAACAAGGTCAAGTTGTTGCGGTAGGGCCAGGGAAAATGGAAGAGGATGGTCGTATCAAAAAGATGCATGTGCAAGTCGGAGATACCGTCTTATTTGGTTCCTATGCAGGGACCGAAGTAAAAAACACCTCTCAAGAGGAAGAGTATTTAATTATGTCCGAAGAAGATATCTTGGGCGTTCTTTGCGAAATTTCATCTAACATATAAAATAGGAATCTTCATCATATGGCAAAAATGTTACAGTTCAATGAAGAGGCGTTAAAGTCTATCCTTAAAGGAGTGAAAACTCTTGCAAAGGCCGTCATTATTACACTGGGTCCTAAAGGTCGTAATGTGGTTATCAATAAAGGTTTTGGATCTCCTCTTTCGACGAAAGATGGCGTAACCGTTGCTAAAGAAATCACCCTAAAAGATAAATTTGAAAATATGGGAGCTCAGCTTGTTAAAGAAGCTTCTACAAAAACATCAGATCTAGCAGGTGATGGTACAACGACTGCGATCGTTCTTGCAGATGCAATCTATTCAGCAGGAGTTAAAAATGTGATTGCCGGTGCAGATCCAATGAGTATTAAGCGCGGCATGGATAAAGCCGTCGATATCATAACTCAGAGACTCACTTCTCTTGCTTTATCAATTTCCAAGCCTGAGGAAGTTCGGCAGATCGCAACGATCTCCGCTAATAATGACCCTGATATAGGAGCTATTATTGCAGAAGCTATGCATAAAGTGGGAAAGGATGGGATCATTACGATTGCAGAAGCCAAAGGGATTGATACCACTCTCGATGTCGTAGAAGGTCTTCAGTTTGATAAAGGATATCTTTCCCCTTATTTTATCACGAATCCGGAGAAGATGAGTGTAGAGATGGATGGGGTATCTATCCTCGTTACGGATAAGAAAATTTCCTCTATTAAAGAGATTCTCCCTATTTTAGAAGCTTTTATGGAGAAAGGACAGCGCCCCCTATTGATTATTGCAGAGGATGTCGATGGTGAGGCTCTTTCTACCCTTGTTGTAAATAAGCTGAAAGCAGGCCTTCCGGTTTGCGCTGTAAGAGCTCCTGGCTTTGGTGATAGAAAAAAATCAATGCTGCAAGATATCGCCGTACTTACAGGGGCTACTTTTGTCACAGAAGAAGTAGGTCTTAAGTTAGAAGAAGTGGGACTAGAAGTTTTGGGTAAAGCCAAAAAAATTAGCGTCGGTAAAGATCAAACAACCATTGTTGAAGGGTCTGGCGATGCAAGAGCTGTAAAGGAAAGGATTCAGCAGATTAAAATCGAGATCCAGAAAGCGTCTTCTGAGTATGACAAAGAAAAGCTTATAGAACGGCTCGCCAAACTCGCAGGAGGGGTTGCTGTTATTAATGTCGGGGCTGCTACAGAGTCTGAAATGAAAGAAAAGAAAGCTCGCGTAGAAGATGCTCTACATGCCACAAGGGCGGCTGTTGCTGAAGGGATTGTACCAGGTGGAGGTGTTGCTCTGATTCGTGCAGTAAAAGCGTTAGATAACGTGCAGCTTCAGGACGATGAGATGATTGGTGTCGAGATTATTCGGCAAGCAGCGTTTGCTCCTGCGATCGCGATTGCTAATAATTGTGGAAGACAAGGGGGTATGATTGCTGAAAAAATTGCAGAAAAAGAGGGTTCTTGGGGATACAATGGGCTGTCCGATGAATTCTGTGATTTAGTTCAAGCGGGTGTAATCGATCCTGTTCTAGTCACGAAAAGCGCTTTAAAAAATGCGTCTTCTGTTGCAGGTCTTTTACTAACTATTGCCGTTATGATCACTGATAAACCGGTACCAAAGTCAGCTGCTTCTGCAATGCCTTCTATGGATGGTATGGGAGGAATGGGCGGAATGGGCGGAATGGGCGGAATGGGCGGAATGATGTAGGTCAACAACTTCTACCTGCTTACTAGGCCGTTCTGTTTCTTTCAGAGCGGCCTTTGCATTTATAGGTGTTGTTTGCGTTTCATAACAAACCCAAGCCACCCTTCTTCTTCTTTTACTGAGATTATGTCCCATTTGTTTTCTGCAGCCCATTCGAGATATTTTGCGTGTTGCTCTAAGAGGATCCCTGATGTAACTAGTGTATCGATCTGCCTATGGTAATCTTTTAAGCCACTCCAAGCTGTTTTTTGCTCGAGTCGTGTCATGTTCATGAGGCCTATCCACTTATCATCTTGTGATAGGACAGGTTCTATAGCGTCTGAGAAAGTTAGATTATTTTTGTTATTCAGTTCTTTATTGATGTTCGCATGGATAATAGCTTCTGGATCGATATCAATCCCATGGACGTGCACAGCTCCAAGGTAGGCTGATGCGATGCTTAGAACCCCATTCCCACAGCCAATATCTAGGACATAACGATTATGGACGTTCTTGTAGAGCTCTTGCAGGCAAAGACGAGTGGTTGGATGAGATAGATCCCCAAATCCAGCTCCTGGCTCCAAAATAAAGGCTGTGCTTACATCGGCAAAGTCTTTTAGGTGAACGTGGATTTTGCCTTCTTTAAAAAAAGGGGAAAATAGAGCGGCTTGTTTGTTCCAGTCTACATCTAGAGGCTCGTGATTTTGCATTAGATGGATCAATAAACAGGGAGGGTCTTGATTTAAAGTTCCTCCGATACGCCAGGTGTTTGAGGAGATGTCTTGGCTGCTATATACGTTTTGTAGCCCGATCTTCAATGCCTCACGCATTCCTTCTATGAGCCGGCTTGCGGGTTTTACTGTAAATTCGTGATATCTTTGCAAGGGGGTCGTCTTCAGTTTGGTTTATAAGATAGAGTAGTTTACCAAGGCTTTTCTTTTAAAAAACTAGTAAAAAAATACCATTCTTTTCTTGAAACTTGCAAAAAACAGTAGGATCAGAGATGATTGCGGGCTCCATGCACTGGTAGCTCAGCTGGATAGAGCACACGGCTACGAACCGTGAGGTCGGAGGTTCGAATCCTCTCCGGTGCATTTATTTCCTATACCACCCGTTTTATTCTTATGATCTTAAGAGTCTTTTCATGTGGACCTATTGCAACCAATTCCTATCTTTTAGCGTGTAGCGATACAAAAAAAGCATGGATTATCGATGCCCCTAAAGATTGCTTTTCTCTTCTATCTCAGGCCATTGAAAGTGAAGGCTTGCACGTAGAAAAAATTGTTTTAACACATTCTCACTGGGATCATATTGCCGACTTATCTTTGCTTAAGAAGGGATTTGGCCTGGAGGTACTAGTTCATAAAGAGGATGTAGGTAATGTGGAACGCCCTGGCTCCGATGGTCTTCCTTTATATTTTCCAATAGAGCCTGTGTCGGTAGATCAGATGCTCAGCGGTGGTGAGCTGCTGACTTTAGGTCATATGGCAATTAAAGTGATTCATACACCAGGCCATAGTCCTGGTGGTATTTGTTTGTATATCGAGCAAAGTGACACGCTAATCTCTGGCGACACCCTGTTTCAGGGTAGTATGGGCCGGGTTGATTTGCCCACTTCTAATCCATCTGCTATGTGGAAGTCTTTAAAGCTATTATCTGAGCTGCCTTCTCGGACTCAGGTATATCCAGGTCACGGCAATAGGACATCCATCCAAGCGGAATCTTGGATGAAAAGGGCTGAACATTTATTTTCTTAACAACCAAAGGGGGTTACTATGTCTCAAGTACTAGTGGGTAAAAGGGCACCTATATTTTCTGGAAGCGCCATAGTCAAAGGGGAAATGCAAAATGATTTTTCTCTGACAGATTTTTTGGGTCAGTATGTTATTTTCTTTTTCTATCCTTTGAATTTCACCTTTGTTTGCCCTACTGAGCTGCATGCATTTCAGTCCAGCATAGAGGAGTTTCATTCTCGAGATGCCGTGGTTATCGGATGTTCTGTGGATAGTTGTTTCTCTCATAGCGCATGGCTTGCAACTCCTAAATGTAAGGGAGGAATAGAAGGGGTATCTTATCCTTTAGTTTCTGATTTAAATAAAACCATCTCTAAGGCCTATCAGGTATTGAAAGAAGATGAGGGTGTTAGCTTTCGAGGTTTATTTCTTATCGATAAAAATGGGGTGATCCGACATCAACTCATCAATGATCTTCCTATTGGTCGATCTGTTCACGAAGTCTTGAGAACATTAGATGCGGTGATTTCTCATGATCAGTATGGCGAAGTATGCCCTGCAAACTGGGAAGCCGGTCAAAAAACGCTGAAGCCGACTGCCCAAGGAGTACGTGAATACTTTAATTAACATCATCCAAATTTAATTTCGGCATGGTGAGTAGGTCAGATAATCATATAGATCTTTGTCGGTAATAACTAACAGGCTGTTATGAATCTGACAGACCTCACTTACTTCTTGAATGAGGTCCGCGTCACCGATGCCTGGGATGTAAATGGCACTGAGCATCGGGATGGCTTCTTTGATCTGCAAAAGACGGAGCCCTTTCCGGTAGTCTTGCATACTAAAGCCTTCTTCTTTCACGCGAAAAAAAACGATGTCACGGTGGAATAGTAGGGACTGAATCGCATAGGGGATCCCAAGACTTTCTGTCGGAGGATTGCCGAATAAGTCTGCCAACTGCGGAAGAGACTTGCATAGATGCGGGGTGCAGTAATCCCCCCGTTCCGCTTCCCCAAATAAAAAAATAGTTGGTTTCATTAGATCTATCCCCCCTTTTTTTAGTTATAAAAAAGTTTAGCCTCTTCTTCTTTCTATAAATAAATTTTTACTCTAATTGCAAATATATATTTTTATTTTTGTTTATTTTGATGTTAAATTGCTTATATTAAGTGTATTATTTTTTTTAAAAATTTCTTGCTAGAAAATTTACGCATGCACTATAAAAAGCAGTTTACTCAAAAACACTCAAGGAGTTTTTAAGGTGATCAAACTAACAGCAGTCTCGGTATTTAGTGTCTTGGCATCGATCTGTTCCCTTTTTGCGGGGAAAAGCGTTAGCATAGAATCAGAGATTCAGGCAGGCATTTCTCACGAGTATTTTATCACATTTACCCCTGAGCCCATTCAGTGGGAAAGCAAGGAGGATGTCCGAAAAAGCTGGGCTATGCTGTGTTGTGAGCGAATTGCAAAAAGAAGGCTGCTTGTGGCTTTACAACCTATCGATCTCGATATCGGAGTATACACCGGGGGTAAAGATTTCTCCCCTTCTTCTCTATCGATACAGTTTCATTACCCCAATGAGATTGCCTTCGATAGAATCAAACAGTTTTCCCGAGATATAGATTCTATATTAGCAATACCTGTATCCGATTCGGAGTACATGATCATACAAAAAGAACTCCTCTATCTATGTTCCCAGATGCTTAAAAAAGAGGTAAGTGAGGATGAGTTATTTGTATATAGATGCCTCGAAACAGAATTCCTTGTAGAGGCTTCCCCTTATACGTTTATCGAATTTTTACAGACCTCTTCTGATTGCATCTTTGATCTTACAGCCTCTGAGGTAGATGCTCTTTTCCCCTTCTATTTTCAGCCTGTGCATAAGATAGAAGAGACGTTTTTTCCATTAGATAGCGAATGCACAGAAACAGAGGATCCTTCATCAGATGTAACAGTAGAGGAGAGCTCGATTGCTAGAGGGTCTGGTACTGCTACAGTTGGCAGAAGAGAGCTGTTCTCTTATTTAGATACGGGACTGGCTAATGAAAACCCTCAGTTTGGATCGGTTGAAGGTTATAATGCGCTGCGTCTGACTAAAACAGATGCCAAAAATATTCGCAGCATTCTTACAACGATGTCCGATAAAAATCTCTTTTTGCTTTTACTGGAAAAGGGGTCTCTTGAAAAAAAAGGTAAGCAGATTCGCCCTGTTCATCCTATGCGGTTTATAGGGTTTATTTTAGCAGATTCTCAACTCAGAAAATGCTTACATAATATTAAAAAGGATTACTTTAAGTGGTCTAATTTCGCGGAAGGGTTTACTGATCGAATGAAAGAAGAAGCGGGCAAAGGCAATCTGCTCCCCTATATACACGGCTTAGCTACCTTAATTAAGGTAGACCCTGGAGTAATTTATCAGTTTATTTCCAAGAAAGATTACGATGGGTTATTAAAATACTTTATCTAAGGAGATGATCCCTTTTCTTTACCTCTTTGTAGAAAAAAACAAGGGATAGATTTTTACATATCTTGTAATCGACGTGCTTTATTATTGCCAATAGGAAGTCATTGGCGTTTGACTATTTTACAGGCGAATGCGGCGGGATGATTTTGGTAAGGGATTCTGATTGACCATATTCTTTTCTGCTGGTAAAGCTAAAGGGAAGGGAGGAGGACATTTGATGAAACTATGTCCAAAAGTAGAATGGAACAAAAAGAGGAAGATCATATTGAGAGAGTTTTAGGTCCAGTTTCCTTGCCTGTAAACTATCTGTTTTTTTATTTTGCTCTGCTCGTGCTAAGTTCTGTCCATGCGCTACATGTTTTTCTTGTAGAGCCTGGATTTACTTTTCCCCGATATTTCTTTCTTATGTATGCTATGGCTCAGTGTATTTTAGAAGTTGCCTTGGCTGTTTCTATATACACCTGGATTCAGTCGTATTTGTCTATAAGAATTAAGAAGTTCTTTATTGCCTTTTTTTACATCTTTTTACTCTCGCAAATCATTGATTTCTTTTTAGAAAGGCTTATCGATATCTCGATATGGTATGGTATTGGGTTTGTTCTGCAGGAAAGTTTTGCTAATTTTATTGAAATGCTTAAAGCAACTTCTGTCCCTATATCTACATGGCTTTTAAGTGCAGGAGCTCTATTGCTGTTTTTGTTTCTAGGGATGCAGTTGTATAAAATCCTTTATTATTTCTCTAAAAAAAAACCGGTCTACTTTTCCCGTCGCATGGCGTGCAGCTTGTCTTTTGGTTTATTTGTTTTCCTTGTAATTTGGGATGTTATTTTCTCCCCCTTTGTTCATGAAAATGCCTCTCGCCAGTACTTAAAAGCACTACCCTGGAAAACGACATTTCTACCTCCCAAACATGAAATTCTTTTAGTCGATGGCTGTTTGAAAGCGCCATGGAAAGATCGGGATTGTTTTGCAGATCTTGACTCGAGAGCTTTTTCTTTACAAAGAAAGCCCGATATTTTTCTGATCATCACCGAGAGTCTAAGAGAAGATTTTATTACGGAACAAGCAGCTCCAAATTTAAGTCAGTTTCGTTCTGAATCGATCCATTTTCCTTTGGCTCTTTCCAATGCGAATGCAACTCATATTTCTTGGTTTTCCTTTTTTTATTCCTTATTTCCTTTTCATTTCCCTCACTACCAAGCAGATCAGTGGAGTAAAGGGAGCTTCCCTCTCCAATTATTTAAAAAAATGGGCTATGAGATTCATTTACATTCAGGGAGTCGCCTTGGGTTTTATAAGATGGATGAGATGATTTTTGGGAAGGATGGCTATTTGCTCAATAGCGCGCATTCGTATGCGACTGAAGAAAATCTTTGTGCTGCCGATGCCGATGCAAAAGCCATTGACGGTCTATGTCAGGACATTAAAAGCAGCGATCGATCAGGAGGCAGGTTGTTTATCGTCTTCTTAGACTCTACTCATTGTGGGTATAGCTGG
>CAMDPQ010000041.1 GCA_945905275.1 Chlamydia trachomatis | reverse complement strand
ACCCAGGTTTTTTTAGTCTTGGTGTTTGCGGAGATCTCTCCCATGTTTGCCGGAAGATATTATGCCGAAGATGCAGCAAAGATTGGAGTGCCTATCCTTTATGTCTGCGCAATGATTCTTAAGCCCTTTATCTGGCTTTTAGATCTTCTGTGTCGATCGATTAATAAATTATTTGGGAGCTCTTCAGAAACAGGCTTATACCTGTCTCGTGAAGAGCTCCAAAACATGATCCAGGATAGGGAAGAGAATGTTTTTTTTAGTGAAGAAAAAGAGGAGTTTAATTCAGTCGTATCCAATATTTTCTCTTTAAAAAATCAGACGGCCAAAGAAATTATGGCACTCGTAGATACAGTTCAAATGATCCCTTTATCTTCGTCTATCGACGATCTACGTGTATTACTATCCGAAAAGTATTGTCCCTACATTCCACTTTTTAAAAAAGATCGAAAAAATATCGTCTCGATTGCCTATCCAAGAGATCTTTTGCGGCTTTCTGGATCGGTAAAAGTAAAAGATCATGCACGATCTCCTTGGTTTATTACCGAGGGTAATTCGATTTTACAGATTCTTAAGCAGTTTCGAAAAAATAATAAAAGTATTGCAGTCGTGCTGAATGATCTAGGGCATGCAGTAGGTATTTTAACCCTTGATGATATTATCGATGCCATCTTTGGTAAATGTGATGATTGGTTATCTACAGGGGATATCATGCCACGCGCTCATCATGTCGTGGTAGATCGAACGTTTTCAGGTGACATGAAGGTCAAAGAGTTTAATGAGACCTTTAAAGTGCATCTGGCGTATAAAGGGGCTGAAACACTGGCTGATGTGATTATTGCAGCTTTGGGGCATGCGCCAGCCAGGGAAGAAAGTGTCAAAATTGACCAATTTGAGCTTACAGTAGAAGAGGTGACGCTATTGCATATTAAAACAGTGTCTGTTCGTACTGTTTTTTAGCTGAAAGCACGCAGCTGGCTCACGATTTTTGCGATGATCGTAGCAGCTTTTGTAATCTCTTCATTCGTTGTAAAGCGGCTTAACGAAAAGCGGAGAGAGCTCTTGGCTCTGTCTTTGCTATACCCCATATTCATAAGGATGCGAGAGGGCTCTAAAGAGCCTGAAGAACATGCAGAGCCGTGACTTGCCTGTATCCCGTGAAGATCGAGCTGTATCAGGAGAGTTTCTCCATCGACCCCGGGAAAAGCAAGATTCGATGTATTACATACTCTTACCCCTTCTCCATTGATCAGAATAGGGCTTGCGATACGCGCGAGATCGCTTTCGAATAGGTCTCTGAGCGCTTGCATACGCTGAGAAGCCATAGGAAGTTGTTCAGATAGAAGATCGATTGCTTTGGCGATTCCTATGATGCCTGGCAGGTTTTCTGTGCCTGCTCGCAAAGAGAATTCTTGACTGCCACCCCGCATCATAGGATCTATGTGATAGGGGCTTTTAATATAGGCAAAGCCCGCTCCTTTAGGTCCATGAAACTTATGGGCAGAAAATCCCGCTCCAGTCACTCCTTTAGGAAGAAGGAGAGGTTCTTTCCCAAATAGAGCCACTGCATCGATGATAAAATCTATTTTCTCTCGCTTTGCGATAGCGGCAATGAGATCGATGTCGTGTTTTACCCCTGTTTCACTATTGGCTCCACCAAGAACGATGAGTCGGGTTGTCTCTTTGAGAGCCGCCTCAATCTGGGAAGGAAGGACAGCTCCGTAGAGTCCCGCTTCTAAAAAACTGACATCCCAACCCAAGCGCTCCATTTTGTGGAGGCTTTTTTCGACGCAAGAGTGTTCCACATTAGATGTGATGATATGGCCCATTTTATGAGAGGCGCAGGTCCCTTCGATCAGCCAATTCATCGACTCAGTCCCGCCTGATGTAAAAATAATCTCTGTAGGTTTTACCCCTAAATAACGAGCGATAGAGGTTCTAGCCTGTAATAATCGAGATTTAGCTTGCTGCCCAAAATGATGAGTAGAGGAGGGGTTAGAGGGGGGCATAGTAAGTTCTTCTAGGATCGCATCAGCTACTTCTTTTGCTACAGCGCTCGTTGCATTGTTGTCTAAGAATGTTTTGTCGTCTTGCAAAATAGAAATCCCCTTCATAAATAGGAAGAGGATATTATCCTGGTCTTGTATCGAAATGAAAAGAAAAAAATAAAACACTCCTCTTTTTAAAGGAGTGTTTATAGCTTATTTTTTGATTGATACTGTGACTATCCTTGTAAGGCTCTGAATAGATATGGTAGACAGCCTACCGCGATGACCCCTAATACCATTTGGCGTACAGAGCTTCCTAGCTGCTGTATTTGTTGATCGGCCTGATGGTTGGCTGCCTGAGCTGCTGCGACGCCGACTGCTTGTACTGCATGCAAAGCAGCCTGTTGTATTGGACCTGCTGCAGGTGCTGCAACACCTCCTGCAACACCTCCTGCAGGCGCTGCAAGTGGTTGCCCTAGAGGCTGAGGCGCAGCTGCAGCTGCTTGGGGGTTTTGTAAATTTACGATTCTCTGCATAACGTGCAGCTCTATCATATTGATAGAGTGAGTTCCTAAAAGAGTACAGGACCTTGAGAATTGGGCTGCGTTAATCCATCCTTCTGATCTTCTTATCAACTGGAGTACTGTAGCTAGATCTCCAGCGACTTCTCGGTTGTTGAGTCTTACATCGACTGCATAGGTAGCAGTAGCCAAAACTCGGAGGGCTGCAAAATGCCCCCGATTCCTTAAGGTGTGCTCAATCACTTGTACACTGAGTCCGTCTGCTGCTATAGGCACTGGTGCTGCTATAGGCACTGGTGCTGCTTCTCCTGGTAGAGGTCCCAAAAAGCGCCTTAGTCCGTAATTGCAGATGGTTTCAGCGAATCTATCAGATTGGTTGTATGCGATCTCGCTTACGCCTGTTTTTATGCCTTTCAATATATAAAAGGTAGCTCCTAAGCTAACTCCTAAGGTAATCAAGCTGATTCCATGAATTAATGTTGATTTATTATCATTAATAAATGGGCATCTGTTTAGTAAAGATATTGACATTGTTAAACACTCTTTTTGTTGCATTTGATGACTATTTTAGTTCAAGTTTGTTAATATTTTATTAATTTAATTTATTAAATAATTTTTTATGCAAAAAAAACTGCAAAAAGCGGTAAGCGGAGATCCAACAGGCCTGAATTTATCCCTTACTAGGCTTCTAAAACATTGACCTAATATAGACTCAGAATCAAGCTGCGACAGCACTGCCAAAAAGCCAAACACAGCTATTTTGAAGTCCTCAAATTCCCGATAATCTTCCTGTAGAAAACTAAATCATCGATTTTCCAGAAGATCAGAAAATAGATCCTGTAACGGGTCTTACCCTGGCCTGTATAGGTGAAAAATCCTCTCCAAAGCTGCCGAGGAAAGCCAGCTGTTACTTTATCAAAGAAATTATGAGAAAGAAATATGCCATGCCTGGCAGACCTGATGAAGGGATTAAACCCCCCTGAACTTCCTGATAGTATCATTACTCGATGTTCAGTAGATGAGAGCGTCCTTGCAGACATTATCCCAAAGAAGTTCTGCGATCATCAGCCCCTCTATCGTCAATCAGAAATGATGACTAGGACTCAGATATATATATCTCGAGACAAACTCTAGGAAAGCTCTAACCCCTCTCTACGATCTTATGGAAGAAGAAATACAGGAATATTTTTGTCGATGAAACCCCTGTTCATATCTTAGCTCATGGCACGGAAAAACTAAGCAAGGGTATATGAAGGTAATGGCAGGAGGATCTACCGATGTTTTACTGATAGAAAGAACCAAACCTTATTTAAAGAACTATATCGCAAATCCCTACGCCAGGCCGGATAACAATGTTGAAGAAAGAGCACTCAAGCTAGTTGTAATAGGAAGGAAGAACTGGTTATTTGTAGGCACTGAAGGTGGTGGCCAGGCAGTGATCTACTGCTTACCTCAAACTTACCGAGCTCTAAAAATCAATCCCAGCCTGTATTTTGAAGATATGCTTGGTAGAATCCCATCCCTATAACAAACTCCATGAGCTTCTGCCTCAGAATTGGGCGCCTAAAAATTAAGCTCTCATATGGCCTTGCTTACCGCTTGCCTTCAAGTTGCTTGGATTATTCAACTAAGAGTTTTTCGACAGAACCGCCACTTTCTGGCTTTCTGTTCTCCGTCTAGAAGTTTTTTTGCGCGGAGGCGTCTGGCATTCTCTGCCGTTAAGGGCAGTTTTAAAACCTTCCGCCACGAAGCATTTGCGAATATTTTCAACCGGTTGTCTAATACAACAAAATGCCTTGGCAATTCTTTGATCAGTCCAGTTCGAGCCATCTGCATCGGCCTTCAATAAGATTTGTGCTCGAGGTATTTTCCCTGATTACCTCTTCGAGAATACCTCGTTCCTCTATCAAGAGCCGCACAATGTACTTTTTATTCATGATCCAACCGCCCATACCTGTATAAATGGGAGAGATTATAATCAAAAATTTCTTAGAGCCTATAAGTTAAAATTTCAGTTGAGAGGAAGCACTCGATTAGATGTTTTACAGACGATCGATAATCTTGATCATTACAACAGTAATATTGTCCTTACCTCCTTTTTGTTTGGCTCTATCGACGAGCTGTTTTGAACAGGCCTCTACACAAGAGCTGGTGTTAAGAATATCTGTAATTTCAGGATCAGATAGTTGGTCTGTTAGTCCATCACTGCAGAGAAAGAAGATATCTCCCGCCTCTACACGAATATAATCTATATCTGGGCTTACACTCAGCTGCGTGCCGATGGCTTTAGTAATCCGATTTTTATACGGGTATCGATCCATATTTTCGATCGTGAGCTTGCCCTTTTTAAGGAGATGGTTTTTGAGTGAGTGATCTTCACTTAATTGTTTCAGTCCGTTTGTATATTGGTAGATGCGGCTGTCACCTACATGAGCATACACTAGATGGTTTTTGTGTAATAGAAAGCAACAGAGTGTGGTGCCCATGCCTGTATAGGCGGCATTTTCTTCTGCTAACTGATTCACCCAGCAGTTGGCATCTTGTATAGCATAATGGAGGTGTTGGATAATATGGTCGGTTTCAGAATTTTCTTTTAAGGAGCTTGAGAAAATTCTTCTGACGGACATCGAAATATTATCTACAGCGGCTTGTGCTGCAATTTCACCCGCTTTATGACCTCCCATCCCATCGGCAAGAACAAAAAATTGATGGCTAGGTAAGCAGCCCCAAACATCTTCATTGTTATTACGCACAAGACCTTGATCTGAAATCCCAAAACTTACTACTTCAAAAAAGGATGTCATCCATTACTCTTCTATTGTAGGGTTGAAAAATCCGTCTTCTATCAAAGGTCTTATATTCTAGAGCGGTTCTATAGGCTCTTCCTATTTCCAGACTCTTTCCTTATCTTTTATACAAAAGATTTTGATTAGGGAAGGGATATCTAAACCTTTTTTACTTTTTTCGGGAGTGTCGGGAGAAGGCTCAGTTCGAAGAAAATAAGATCCTCAGTGTGCTTACCGCATTAAACGTCATATGAAGACCGATCGATGCATAAAGAGATCCTTTTTTTTCGTAGATAAATCCTAGAAAACAGGCAAAAGAAAATAAAGAAAGGGCCAGAGAGATATTGCCAAGTCCCTGACTCGAGGATAAGTGAAAGAGGGCAAAGCATGCAGAAGCGGTTATAATGGCGGATTTGGTGCCGAGTTTTGTTTTTAGCCAATTTTGGAGCATCCCTCGAAAAATAAATTCTTCGGTAACAGGGGCGGCAATAATAATAGTAAATAAAGCAATCGAGAGCATAAAGGGGGAATCGATTGTCATTTTTAAGTATCTTACGGCTACCTGCTCATAGCTCTGGATTCCGGCTAACAGGTAGATAAATAGATCGCAGGCTTGGCCGACAAAAGCGGCAATGGGAAAGCCCAGGATCCACGTCATCGAGCCTTCGATGAAATCCACCGTTTTTGACGAGGGATTGTCTATAGAGTAGTCCTTAAGGACTTTCTTGAGTAAATAATCATCTCTAGATTGGCTATATGCGTAAAGGCTTAGAAGCGTCAGGCTGACTGTGATGAGCTGTATCCAGCTAAACAGGATAAGAGGGGGCCTGTGATGGAAGAAAAAACTGAAGAAATACTCGGTGATTTTTGAAAGGATGGGAGCGAAAAATAAGGAGTAGCCGAGATAAATCGAAAAACAACTGAGAACCTGAGACAGGCGCGGGCTATATTGATGGGATCGAGTATTCTGTGGGGGAGGAAGGTGAAAAAAACCTTGTGACCTGGCAATCCCATTCATAACAAGCGCAAGCACACCAAATAGAATCATAGAGTGTATGATTTCAGAAAGGAGGCTTGCCCCTGGCTCAGTATCCATTAGGGCTCCTTGGCTAAGAGGATATAATCTTCTATTCTAGAAGAGATCTCTTTGACTAATTGCGCATGTGCCATGCCTGTCGGTGATATCAGAAATTCTTCATTACCCCAATTAACTTGATGGAAGTTATGTTGATTAAATTGTTTGGGGATAAAGTGGGTGTCATTGATGATCTCTTGCAAGATGATTTCAGGAGCTTCTTCTCGGATATCGAAGACCACCACTCGCATGGTGATGTTCAGATTAGCGGAAGCTTCTTCTATTTTGTTGTTTCTCGCTGTTAGATTAGGGGTTTCTTCATGCTTTAGCATTTCGAGGAAAATTACAAAATCTTGTTTACTAAAAGTTCGTTTTACCCATTTTAGATCGCCAGAAAAAGGGTCGTAATGGGAAGGAAGTCTTTTTGTGATCGATTTCGTTTTTTGGGGGTCTTCCAAGTTGAATTTATTTTTCTGATCGAGTTTAAAGAAAAGGGAGTAGGTCATTTCATCGGAAAGATTCCAAGGAGAGGAGTGATCGCTATTGTCAATGGTGGGGGCTATAGCAACTTTAGGTTTATATCCATGGGCTTTGGTCGATACAGATGTGTCTTGGTTGTCTTTTTGACAGGCACTCAGCAGAAGGATGCTAGCAAGGCTTGCATAAATAGATTTGGACATATAAAAGGTCTCCATAAGAATAGTTGTCGCAGTCAGCGGTTTAATATTAGTTCAACATAGCAAACTATTTAGATTCTTTACTACAGACAAAGATCTTCTTTTCTAGTGACTCTAGAGGCACCATTCTCTATCTACCGGCAGAGGGAGGTTATTTACCCTTTCCTTGCATTCTTTTTTCGATTACAAAGCGCGCATAATAATAACGGTATAAGGGGCTATGACATACTTTTTGTGGGCAGGTTGTTCTTCACGGCTATTGGATTGGATCAGTGAGGTATCTGTGTATCTATACCACAGTTTTTTATCGGCTCTGTCTGGTAAATGGATGATCGCTTCTTGGTGGCATGCATTGAAGGCGATATAGAGGTCATGCCCGTGAGCGTCATGTAGCGTATAGGCTATAAATCGTGACGGTGGGCTCCAGTCAGGTTGCAAAGGGAGGTGACCATGCCATGTTATATCTTGCTGCGTAAGAAACGTTTTTTTGCAAAAAAGATGTTTATTTTCTTTTCTGAAGTGAATCAGCCACTTGCAGAAATCAAAGAGAGTCTGGTTTTTTTCTTGTTGATCCCAAAGAAACCAATTGAGTTCATTATCTTGGCAGTAGGGGTTGTTGTTGCCGTCTCTTGTATGCCCATATTCATCCCCCATAAGGATCATCGGAGTGCCGATGGATAAAAAAAGAGCGAGATAAAAGTTTTTGATTTGCCGTTGCCTCAGACTCAGAATGTGTGGGTTATCTGTCTTACCTTCGACTCCACAATTCGAGCTTAGGTTGTCATTGGCTCCATCATTATTCTTTTCCCCGTTAGCTAGATTATGTTTGTCTTGGTAACTGACTAAATCAGTTAATGTATACCCATCATGTGCTGTGATGAAGTTGATGCTGTTATAGGGAGATCCTGTTTGTCCGTATAGATCCTGTGATCCACATAAGGCCGAGGCAAAGCTGCTTAATGCCCCTTCCGTTCCTTTGATAAAGCTTCGAACGCTATCACGAAACTTACCATTCCATTCGCTCCATCTGCCTTGCCCTGGGAAGCTGCCTACCTGGTACAGGCCTGCGGCATCCCAAGCCTCTGCGATCAGTTTAACATGATGCAGCTCGGGTGTTTGGTTGATGTCGTGAATAATTGGCGGATGCGTTAGTACATTTCCGTCGATGCCTCTTGTAAAAATAGAGGCTAGATCAAAACGAAACCCGTCTACATGCATTTCTTGGGACCAGTAGGTAAGTGAGCTAACAATTAGCTTACGCGCAGCGGGATGATTGCAGTTAAAGGTATTACCAGTACCTGAAAAGTTCGTGTATTGCCCATCTTTATCCAAGATGTAGTAGCTGGCATTGTCTATCCCTTTAAATGAGTAAAAGGGTCCTCTGGAGTCTCCTTCAGAGGTATGGTTGTATACGACATCTAAGATTACCTCGATCCCGTTGCGATGTAATTCCCTGACGAGAGTCTTAAACTCTTGGATAGAAGAATTCCATTCCCTCTCTGTGGCATATCGATTCATGGGGCAGAAAAAATTGACTGTGGAATAGCCCCAGAAGTTATGGAGTTTTTTATTGTTTAGTGGGTTAATGAGTTTGTTTTCTGATTCATCAAACTCAAAGATAGGCAACAGTTCTACTGCATTGATTCCAAGGCTTTTTAGGTAGGGAATTTTTTCTATTACCCCAAGAAAGGTTCCTGGATACGAGGCTTTGCTGCTTGCGTGCTTTGTAAAGCCGCGTACATGCATTTCATAGATAATCAGCTCTTCTTTAGGAATGTTAGGTGAGGTGATCCCTTCCCAGTCGAAGGGTATAGGCTGGTCGATTTTTGCTTTAGGCCTATATTCATGCTCAAGGCTAAATCCAGGTCCCCATGCATGGGGGGAGTCGAGTGCTTTCGCATAAGGGTCAATCAGATGTTTAGTCGGATCAAATAGGATACCTTTGGCTGAATGGGATGGTCCATTGATTCGGTAAGCGTAAGTAGATCGCTCTGGCAGATCTTTCACGGCTATATGCCATACTGATCCGGTTTTATTTGTTATTGGATCAAGAGGGATTTCTAAAAAAGGGAGTTTGGATTTAAACGAGAATAGGCAGAGGGTAACCTCTGTTGCGTATTGGGAGAATAAGGCGAAGTTGATGTGATTATCTACCACTTGTGACCCTAGTGGATTCGGGGATCCTGGGGTGGTCTGGTATTCGATGTGCATAAAGATCCTCTGCAATGAAGGTTTGGTGAAAATAGGGGAGCCTATCTGCTTGTTTTCTTTTAATCTGTTGAATCATAAATCTTATTAAGATACAATAAAATTTATAGAGTGAAGATGTATGTTTTCGAGGTCGTTAGCGAAAAGTATCACTGCAGACTTAAGAAAAAAAGAAGAAGTTGCCTAGGGTATTTTTTTATTGCTATTTTTCTCCATAATTGAAAAACTCAGCGCTCAATCAAAATAGGTATTAATCTTTAAAAGGAGGACATTTTCATGTCATTGGAAAATGCAAAGGCCAATATAAAAGAATTCGGTAAGGAGCTTAATTTAGAGCTGGTGTTTGATGAGAACTACACTTGTATCTTAGGTATTGATAATACGTTTTCCCTTCACCTTACATACGAACCAAATTCAGACAGACTTTATTTATATTCTCCCATTTTAGATGGTCTTCCTAAAGACGATAGAACTAGATTAAAGCTTTATGAAGCGTTACTTGAGGGTTCTATGTTAGGAGGTCAGATGGCAGGTGGTGGCGTCGGTGTGGCTGTGCCTGAAGAGCTGATTCTTATGCACTGTGTACTAGAAATGGGTATGGGAGCTGATGTATCTTCTCTTAGACGCTTTGCTCCGTTATTTGTTGAATCTGTCGAAAAGTGGCGTGAAAAAGTTAGAAATATCATGGAAGGACGTGAAGTGCCTAAAGATGCACCTAATGCTCCTGTGTACGGCAAGCCCGGAGAGAAGTTTATTAAGATCTAATCGCTGTACAGGTATATTCTTGCAAGCAGGGTTTAAGTCGTACTTAATCCCTGCTTTTTTTTATACTGCGTCTGCTAGAGCATCGATCTTTTTACTGATTTGCTGTAAAGTTGTTGATAGTTCTTGATCTCTGCTCGATTCTTTGATTTTGATGATATTGACGCTGCTCATCACCGTAGAGTGATCTCTGCGAAAAAATTGTCCTATATGTGTGAAGGGCATCTTTATTTTCTTTCTACACATAAACATAGCAATCTGGCGGGGTAGGGTGCATTCGTGACTCTGCGATTTGCCCAAGATGTCTTCTGATTTAATTCCGTAAAATTCAGCTACCATAAGCACGATTTTTTGTGGGTTTAAGACATTGCGTTTTGTTTGCGCAATGATATCATGGATAATATCGCTAATGTCTTTTTCTTTGAGATGTGTGCTTTTGATTTTCAGTTTAGAGCTGTGAGCTCGCAAGACGAGGGCGTCGATGGCTTTATGTAGAGACTTTAGATGAGCAGAAAATATATCTAACAGGAAATCGATTTCTTTTTTTTGTAGAGGGAATTCTAAGATAGCTAGTCGTTTTTCAACCATAGCGGTCAGCTCCTCACGATTTAGAATCCCTAAAGGCAGGGTAATACCCCACTCAAAACGGGAGACTAGGCGAGGTTCGATCTCTTGTAAAAAAACAGGCGCACATTGGGCGCTAAGAATGATTTGTTTGCCGATAGTATGTAGTGTATTAAATGTATGAAAAAACTCTTCTTGAGTAGCCATCTTTTTAGAGAGGATATGTACATCATCAACAATAAGGACATCGACAAGGCGGTAGGCTTTGCGAAAATCTTGCATATTACCGCTGCGAATGGCTGCAACTACATTTTCTGTAAAGGTTTCCATTTTGACGTAACGGCAGGAGATTCCCTTTTTTTGTAGCTCTGTAGTGAGTCCCATCAGCAGGTGAGATTTACCGCTCCCTGAAGGGCCATACATGTAAATCGGGTTAAACTGACCGAGCTCGACAGGGAATGCAGGGTTCTGTTTGATGCCAGCAAGGCATGCTATCAGTTCAAAGACCATCTTACTGGTTTCGTTCACGATAAACTCTTCGATCTTTGCATTCGGATCGATCGTATCTACGAGAAGCTCAAAATGGGGTTTAGCGGGGGCTGGTTGCTGTCTGTCATCGAGGGGGTTTTTAGGATTTTCCTGTTCATCAAGCGATGCCGAGGAGATGTGGATTTTAATCGGGTTAAAGTTGTTGTTAACAAGGTGTTTGCGGGCTTTAATTCGAATGTGTTCTTCAAACCAGGTAATCTGAAACGAATCGACTGCTTCCAGGTATAGATTGCCTGCATCAAAGTGGATGACTTTGAGGGGGCGAAGCCATTTTTGCACTGTATCCGCCCCGAGATCACTCTCGAGGGCGGTAAGAAATTTCTGCCAAGCTTGCATTTGATTAGAAAGCGATAGGTGCTTTTCTATTTAATCCTTGTTAAGGTCGGTTTGTGCTGAGGGAATTTTTTACTTGTGATCCACTGTTGTAATATACCCAGGGACATGGAAGATAGCCAGTAAATATTAAGTCCTGACGGGAAGTTATAGAACATTACCGTAAAGACCACTACCATGATATTGCCCATCATTTTCTGCTGCTTCTGTTGGTCTGAAAGCTGTTTTAGGTCTTTAGGTAGCGGAGAGGCCATCTTCTGTTGGACATACATCACAGCCCCGAGTAGAAAGGGGAGTAAATGCAAATGGTTGCCAAAAAACAAGATCGGATAGTTCCAGCTAAATAAAATATCAGGAGCTGTTAGGTTATTAATCCATCCTGGGATAAAGCTTGCCCCACGCAGCTCAAAACTCGATTTTAGTAGGTCAAACATTCCAATAAGGAACGGAATTTGAATGAGTATAGGAAAGCATCCTGTTAGAGGATTGACCCCTTTTTCTTTATAAAGAGCTACCACTTCGAGTTGGGCTTTCTTAGGATCCTTTTTATTTCTCTCTTGGATGGCTTGGACCTGCGGTGCGATCTGTTGCATTTTTAGAGAAGCCTTCATAGACCAGCCGTTTAGAGGGTATAGCATGATCCGTAGAGCAATCGTCAGAAGGATGATCGAGAGTCCCCATGATGTTGTGATTTTGTAGAAAAACTTCATCAAAATAAATAAAAATTTCGCAAATGGCTCAGAAATGAAGGTGAACCAACCTTGAAGACTGATCGCAGAAATGTATCGTGGACTTTTTCCCGTTTTTGGATTCACTAAAGTTTGATCGAGCTTTTGGAGGATGTCATCTTCGAAAGGTCCTGCAAAGACACGGAATTTAGTGGGCTCTGCTGAGGATCTCAAGGGAAGCTGGACTTCGTATCCGGGAAATTTTTCCTGTGGATATAAGTTATGGTTAGGGTCAATGACTGTGATGCGGCTGGGTGCTGCATTGCCATTGATCTGGCTTGCTGCAAATCCTGTTCCCATATCAGTTAAAGGCTCGATGATCATCCCTAAAAAACCGTTAGAATTGGCAATCCAGGAAGGAGATTCAAGGCTGATGGTAGGGCTGCTTTTAGGCAGAGAAACCGATTCCACGACATTTTTTTGATTTTTCTGTATCAAGTATTTTAACGAGGGAGAAAAGCTTCCTGAAATGAGTTCTACCTCTGGTATCCCTGTTGTAGTCCATAGGTTTTGAGCTTCTCCTGTGATTTGCATTTCGATATCGAAGCAAAAGGGAGTAATTGTTGGGTTCTTGGGTAGTGAGTAGGTTTTGATGATATGGCGTGGTCCGTCCATTGCTTCAAATTGGATCGAGTATTGATCGAACTTAGTCACTTTAAACTGTAGAGTCGCTGTCTTAGGATCGTCGGATAGGGTGTTAAAAGCGTAGTTTCTAGAGGGCTCTCGAAATGAGGTAAGGTCTTTTGTATTGATTATGCTTCTTCTGAGCAGAGGGTAGTATCCGCCTAGAGTGCCTTGTTCTACTTTTACGGCGGTACCCTCTTTGATTGCATTGTAGCGGAAGGCTGGGAAGTAATCATTTTCAGGGTGGTGCTGTTCTAGAGTCTTATCAAAATGAATAGGAAGAACAATGCTTTCAGGATGTGTGGCTGACTTAAGAGGGAGATTGATTTCTGCGATAGCGCCACCAACCGTGGAAAACACAATCTGTTGATATTGGTTTTCAAGAACGTAAAACTGTTCAGATAAAATTTGTTCTTTAGCTGCAGCCGATGTATTGACAGGTGGTGTCGAAATAGTAGTAGGTGCTGTATGAGCTACTTGTTGGGATTCTATTTTTTTTGCAGAACTTTTGGAAGAAAACCATTGGTTTACAAAAAATAAAGAGCCAGTGAGTGCAACAATAAAAAGAAGTGAGCGTTTATCCATAGGTAAAGAAGTCCTGAAAAATAATTAAAAAAGTTAATGCTATCATGTGGTTCATTAAAAAACTAGGAAATAGGAAAAGGGGAAGTCGGTGATTTTATGCGAAATAGTCGGTATTGAACTAATGCATTATTTATTTGAATTGTAAATAGAGATTTTTAATAAAGCCGTGTGAGCCTTTTATTTACCTCTAGGGGGATTTTCCCCCAACCGTCCACTGGTGTCAGGTTAGAAAATCTAACATTTTCCCCATGCACGATAGCTCTAAAGGCATGTAATCATTTACCTTATTCTATAACCCTCCCTCATGCACCTATGTATATGGAGTTCATCTGTTTAGCAGTATTAACCAGACTTTACCTTTGCCGAGGGGTCTATGAAGTGACTTTGCAGGCGTCCTGAGCCCTGCCATCCCCCGCCCGCCCAAGTATCGCAACTATTTTATTTGATAGAGAATCTTATTGGTGTTTAGAAGAATATATATTTTAGATTATATAATATATTTAACTGAAAAATTTACATTAAATGCACAACATAGTTCCAATCAAGCTACAACACTGGTAAGCTTTCAGAATGATTTTTGTACATTTTTTCAGACGCGTACACGCATCACGGCTTCTACAGCATTTGTTTATCTCAAGGGATTGCTAACGGTCAATACAGAAAAAACAATGGTCGAAATGGAGAGAAAAGTGGAGTCAGCAAGCAAGCAGCAATTAGCGCATTTCATTTCAAACTCACCGTGGGATACAGAGCCTCTAATACAGCAGATTCAGAAAAGCGTATTTGCCACGCTTAATCCTAAAGGTGATCAATCTGCTGCTCTTATTATAGCCCTAAAAACGCAAAGAAGCTCTTAGGTTTCTCATCCGGTTGTAGTTGATAAAAACGGGCGGTCTGCAGAGGATATCTTTTTAAAGAAAACAATAGAGAGTCTTTTGCAAACGCTGCTAGATTTTTCGGGTCTGTGATTTTCATTCCAACACTTGGATCATATAAACCTATAAAATCTTTTCCTTTAAAAAAGACCATAGAGTGTCCAAAATTTTCCCTTTTTTCATGCAAATAGGTAGTTTCTTCTTGATTTAACGCCCGCAGTAGATGCAACCCTTCTGGCATTTTTCCCACCTCTTTAATTAGATTAGCGGTGCAGGTCTCAGTCCCAGCTGTAATCGATATAGACTCTGAGCAATTCCCTACAGAAAAGTCGCATATAGAAGCCAAAGAGGCAATTTTATTGCGAGAAATATCAATTCCTTCACCTACATCACGTTTGACACGAATGCCGTTGAACGCCATTTGCAAATCTCTGATATCACTCGATCCTTGAGTTGCGCATCTGCTATCCACCAAAGATAATTGGCCTAAATCTTTTTGTAAGTTTTCCAGACTAGGTGTGCCTAGAAAGGAAGGCAGGTTTTTAGCAAATGTTAAAGACATAGCAGAACAAGTTCCTGCCTCTAAGTTATTTGATTTTTCTTGTATAAAAAAGACCCCATGTTGTCCTCCCCCTCTAAGTTTTATTAACAATTCCCCTACTGTCTGGGGAAGTGTCTGCCCATCTTTATGTAATTGCTCGGCTTTAAAAAGACCTACAGTGAAGTTTTCTGATAAATGTTGACACCTTCCTACTATCTCTTGTTTATCAAAAGCAGGTAAGTAGGCCATCGGTTGGACGATATGTAGGATATCTTGATTTTGAGTCTGTTTTAGATGATCTCCAATAAATTCATAGGCACCTTGATTTTGGGAAACGGCAGCTAGGGCAATCTGAGGATGGTCCCGTAGCTTTGCAGTTGCATATTGCAGTGACATCCCGTTTTGACGCACAGCTGCTAGGACCATCCGTTCATCCGCACGTATTTTCATAGGAGCATGGGCTAGTGCATCTCCCTTACTATTTAGAAGGTCAAGCATAAATTCAGGATTTTCTAGTAAAGAATAATGGAGCTCATCGATGGTTTTCTTCCCCGATAAATAAGAAGCTAGCTCCGCCTTACTATCAATCGGTCTTTCCGATCCGAGGCTTTTCTGATAAACCACTTTAACAGTATCGACTACGTTCTGTGATCTGGCGTGTTTTTCTGGCTTTGAGGGACTCTTTATTATTACACACTCAAATCCTTCTCTCTTCAAGCTGCCGTCTTGGTTTGCAGTAACCTTATCTTCGTTCTCACGATTCCAATCCTTTACGAATTGTATAAGGTTTTCGATGGCTAATCTAAACACAACTTCCGGCTTTGTTTCAGGCTCAGTTGTACCCAATCCAAGAGGATTTACTGTACCCGGCGGACATTGTAAACCTATAGAAGTTGCGGTTATATTCATCCTAATTCCCCTATTTTTTATTCACCTACCTTTATTTTAACGTTTGTTTTTATGTTTATTATTAAGAATATAATTTTTATTTATTAAATAATTGATAATTTGTATTTAAGAGATTTTAATAAACTACGAATTCGTTCCGTAAAGTATAGTCTTCTTATCCGTATTATTTTTTAAATAATTAAAAACTCGCAAATTATTGATTTTTAAAGTTTTATATTTATTTTTTAAAGTATAAAAATAGATATTTAAAATCGAAAGGACTTTTATGAATTATTGGAGATTAAGATATACGATGAGTTAAACGTAAGGCTATTACCGATCGGATTGACCTACACGCTTATTTATTAGACAAAGAAAATAATGAATGTTTTTATTAATTAATAAGGCTCATCCGACAAATGCGTACCTTCTCATAGGGAAATGGTTTAAAAGATCATAAACTCAAGGATTGTTGATAATCAGGATGTTATAAAGGATTTTTTTTAGAACAGATAGATGAATGTATAGTTTAAGTTTAAGTGAAAAAGAGCAGACATCTATACATAGCCTTTTGTAATGGCAAATTCATCAAGGCTTACATATTTTACATCCTTAATATCGATTTTTTTTGTAGAGCTTCTTGAGCTTCATTTTATGAATTCTTTTTACAACATTCCATCTAACTCCTAAGAGTCATGATACATCCTGAACTGTACTCATAGAAAGCAGGTCAAAAGCATACTGAATAAGTGCGCGAGTCATTTGAGATTTCCCTTTCATAAACAGGAGTCGCAGCCACCACACCGGTAGCCGCAATCTACACATTGTAAGATTACGTCTAGAAAGCACTTTTTAGATCCAACCGGGGTCATTCTAAAACGACGCTTTTTCTGACCTTTAAAATGGGAGTTTGTACCGGAGCACCGAGCACAGTGCATCTTTTGATAAACCATCTCAGTAGAGTAAATGATAGAACTTTTTTTTCTTAACATTAAATTAATAATTAAAATCTAAAATATAAACTAGATTATAATTAAAAATGTAAATAAGGAGTGGAATATGTCATTAGGGAATATGTCATTAGGGAATAGGATAGGAGCCTCATCGGGTAGTAGTAGCTTCGGTCCTGCTGCTTTAGGGGGGCCTCAGAGAGGGGTTCTGCTATTAGGTTCATGTGTATTTAGTCCTGTGGGTCCTGGTGCTCAGGCAGCAGCTACTTTAAGGGGACGTGTAGAGTTAGGTGGAGAGGATCTAGGAGTAAGGTGTGTTGATGGAGGTGTCTATCC
>CAMDPQ010000040.1 GCA_945905275.1 Chlamydia trachomatis | reverse complement strand
AGACCAGGATACCAAGGTCAGCAGACAGGTGAAACTAGATTCTCCCGTCCCCCTTCTGATAGACCAGGATACCAAGGTCAGCAGACAGGTGAAACTAGATTCTCCCGTCCCCCTTCTGATAGACCAGGATACCAAGGTCAGCCAGGCGGCTTTACCGGTGAAACTAGATTCTCCCGTCCCCCTTCTGATAGACCAGGATACCAAGCTCAGCCAGGCGGTTTTACTGGTGATACAAGATTCTCCCGTCCTTCCTCTGATAGACCAGGCTATCAAGGACAACGACCTCAGGGCGGATTCCCTTCTTCCGGACCAAGACCTCCTTTTCGTCGGGAGGCTGGCACCATGCCTGATGTTAAAAAAGCATTTCCGAGTACAAAAGACCACCCTACAAGAGAAGCTCCCCCTGCAAAAAAATCTTTATCCGACGATGATAAATTTGGACGTAAAACACTGCCTAGTAAAGATATCAAAGACGTTAAAGCCGTAAAAAAAGTGGATCTTAACCGCTCATTTGATGCTAGAGATCGATTAGGCCTACGTACAAGAGATGACGATATATGGAGAAGAAAGAAGCAATTTAAACTAAAAAGCAATTACCAAGAAGAGGTCATTAGACCGAAAAATTTAAAAGTCAGATTACCCATCTCTGTCAAAGATTTAGCTACTGAAATGAAGCTCAAAGCCTCTCAGTTGATTTCTAAATTATTTATGCAGGGAGTGGCAATCACATTAAATGATCTTCTTGATGATGAAACAGTCGTGCAATTGCTAGGGCAGGAATTCGAGTGTGATATTACAATTGACACTGCGGAAGAAAAAAGAATTCAGGTCACAGATAAAACTATTAAAGAAGAAATTAAAGAATCACCAGAAGACCAGAAACATCTGCGCCCTCCTGTAGTCACTTTTATGGGGCACGTCGATCACGGCAAAACAAGCCTGATTGATGCGATCAGAAAAAGCAATCGCGTAGCGGGTGAGGCTGGTGCTATTACACAGCATATCGGTGCTTTTAAGTGCCATACAGCTATTGGAGATATCACCATCCTAGATACACCAGGTCACGAAGCCTTCTCTGCTATGAGATCTCGTGGAGCTGATGTCACAGATATCGTCGTTCTCGTCGTAGCCGGTGATGAAGGGATTAAAGCGCAAACAATCGAAGCTTTAAATCAAGCCATACAGGCAGGCGTACCTATTGTAGTAGCGATCAATAAGTGTGATAAACCTAACTTTAATGCCGATACAGTATATCGTCAACTAGCCGACCAAAACTTATTGCCGGAAGCATGGGGTGGTACCACAATTACCGTGAACTGTTCTGCGGTGGCTGGTACAGGCATTAAAGAGCTACTCGAAATGCTTGCTCTGCAAGCAGAGGTCCTGGAACTCAAAGCCAACCCAAGCTTTAGAGCACGTGGTAGTGTGATTGAATCTGAAATGCATAAAGGGATGGGGTCTGTTGCCACCATTCTCGTGCAAAACGGAACACTTCGTATTGGTGATTCTATTGTTTTTGGCCAAAATTATGCCCGTATTAAAACGATGCAGGATGAATTTGGCAAAGAACTACAATCTGCCTCCCCTTCGACCCCTGTTAAAATCACAGGTCTATCGGGGCTTCCTGAAGCTGGCAGTGACTTCATCGCTGTAAAAGATGAGAAAGAAGCTAGAGATATCTCCGAGAAAAGGACTGAAGGACATAAACACTCCCTCCTCCAGCAATCGAAACGAGGCTCTCTAGAAAATATGCTTCAACAAAAAGCAGATAGTTCTGAGAAAAAAGTGCTAAACCTCATCATCAAAGCCGATGTGCAAGGATCGCTGGAAGCGCTGAAAAACTCCCTGCTTAAAATCCCATCGAATAAAGTAGCTGTCTGCTTTCTTTCTGAAGGGGTCGGAGAAGTATCAGAATCTGACATTCAATTCGCAGCGACCTCTAAAGCAACTATCATCGGGTTTCATACTAAAATTGAAAGCCATGCAGAAAGCTTGATTAAACAGCTAAAGGTTAATGTTCGCCTACATGATATTATTTATCATGCAGTAGATGACATTAAAGATCTCATGCTCAAACTGCTTGATAAACTGGCGCAAGAAAATGAAATCGGGAAAGCAGAAGTCAGAGCCGTATTTAACTCTTCTCACCTTGGAAACATTGCCGGGTGCCAAGTCATCGAAGGTAGTATTAAACGTAATTGTATTGTCCGCATTATGCGAGGTAAAGAATTTATATGGAAAGGTGCTATCGCTTCTCTGAAACGAGTGAAGGAAGATGTAAGAGAGGTTACAAAAGGGATTGAATGTGGTATCGTACTTCAGAACTATAATGATGTACAAGAAGGTGATATTATCCATGCAATTGAGATCACCTATCTCACTCAGGACCTTAATTAGGATACAATAATATGGCGAAAAAACGTGTTCAAAGACTAAATTCCTTACTAAAGGAAGTGATTTCTGAGGTAGTCACAAAGGATGTTCGAGATCCTCGCATGGCTCAATTTGTAACGATTACTGAGGTAAATATTACCAGTGATCTTCACTATGCTAAGGTATTCATCAGTGTGATTGGGACACCCGAGCAAAAAGCACAAACCCTTGAAGCCCTGCAGTCCGCTGCAGGCTTCATTGCGGTACATGCTTCTAAAAAGGTGGTTATGCGATTTTTTCCAAGCTTATCCTTTAAACTGGATGACTCTGTGGAAAAACACATACGCATCGAAACTTTGCTAGCCAAACTTAAACAAGAGCAAAGCGGAAGAACACCTGAGAGCAATGAATCAGAATCCTGTTAAAGAACCCTCTGGAATCTTACTTGTAAACAAGACTAAAGGAAAAACCTCCTTTAGTCTTGTTTCTATGTTAAGAAAAATCTACAACATAAAAAAAATTGGTCACGCAGGCACCTTAGATCCTTTTGCAACAGGGGTAATGGTCCTACTCGTTGGCAAAACCTATACCCGACTTTCTGATCAATTTCTCTGTGCGGATAAAGAATATGAAGCGGTACTAAAGCTTGGAGTAGAAACAGATACCTACGATTTAGAAGGAGAGACTACCAGAACCTCCGATCACATCCCCTCTCTTAACGATATTAAAGAAGCAATAGCCCCCTTGCAAGGAACGATTCTGCAAATTCCTCCGATGTATTCTGCCAAAAAAGTCAATGGTAAGAAGTTATATGAATTAGCAAGAAAGGGAATTACGATAGAAAGGCAAGCAAGACAGGTTACTGTACAGATCGATCTACTTGACTATGCATATCCCTACGTTAAAATCTATGTCTGCTGCTCAAAAGGAACCTACATCAGATCCTTAGGGTTTGATATAGGAAGAACGCTTACCTGCGGCGCTCACCTTACAGAATTAAACAGGACCCGCAGCGGCTCATTTTTATTGAAAGACTGTATCGATGGGAAGCTCCTACAAAACCCGCCAGAGGATTATAACTTTCACGACTTGCTACAAGTTGTCGATCCTTCGTTCTTCGCCATAAAAGATCCTTTAAAAACTCCCTGAGCGGGAGTCTAAAACTAGACATCCTTCTACAGCCCGCTTGCTGCATCACCCTGAGCCGCTAACTCCACACGACTCCTATATAGATCCATAAATTCAGCCTTCGGAAGTGTTAATGCTTCACAATCCGCTTGAGGTAGTGGAGTGAAGTGCATACCATGCAGCTTATACAGTACCCTCTCTACCCATTCAGCAATCGAGGCCGAACCTCTCACATAGGGCGTCGCCTGTGCAAAAGCATAACGGATCTGTCCAATGAGCTCTTTAAGCCTTTCGGGGAGGACTGCTTCTTGTTTTTTTAATGAAACTACCTCCAGAAACAAGGGCTCGATCTCAGCGTCCATAATCTCTAGCCCTTGTAATAGCGAGCTATGTTGCAGACAAACACAAGGTTTCTCCCCTGGCTCAGGCTCCATCATCCAAAATGTAGATGTATTTGAAGGATCGAGCAACTGTAAACAATGCACGGTTCTGTCGGAACGATCTGCTATAAGATAAGGGAATGGAACACCGTTGCGTACCTGCAATAAAAATGCAGAGCTCCCAGCATCAGAAAAACCTGTTTTTATCCGTTGCCTATTCCTGATTACAGGGAGGATGTTCAAGAGGCGGAATTGTCGATCTGTCTTAGGAAAGAGCGTTGCAAAATGCTTTGCTCTTTCCCTATTCGATGCATTCCATCCAAATCCCGGCTGGACTAAGATATCGTGTTTTTCTTCCTGTGAAAAGCTTTGACGCTCCTTATTCATGGCAGGAAGTCCTACAGACTCACCCAGCCCAATCTGCTCCGACATCATACAAGATGTAGGGCCGATCCATCCAAGGTCTGTCATATCCTGTGCTGTCCAGCGGTTATAATTCCATGCTGGGCTCCCCTGACTTTGAAAAAGGAGCAACATTCGCTCATTATAGACCGCATACTGGTCTGCACCAAGGGGTGTTGACAGAGCCGCATAGACAGGTTTACTTATGCCCATCAGCGTTCCAAAATCTTTATAATCACGACTTTGATTCTGCTTAGCAATTCTCTGTCTTGCCTCTGCTAACTGCGGCAGAAAGCGCTTCTGGAAATACCCAGTCCAGTCAGGATTGTGATCTAAATGATCTGTTAAATCACTACAAGCCTTCTCAACGACCAATGTCCCTTGCTCCTGAAAGTATTGATTTTTTTTTGCATCCTGTAACTGACTTTGGCATACCCGGAAAAGCACCTCTGCCTGACTTTGCAAAGCAGGCTCGATCACCCCACCCCATAGATCACCTATCAGAGAGGTATCTATATTACTGATTGGGATGGTGTACCCAGAAAGCATACTTGGATCTTCTGTATGAGCTCTGCCGACAAGCACTTGAATCAGTGTATTTTTTATGGCCAGAGACAGCAGTTCTGGGTCTATTTCCAACGGCATGATTTCGAATAGGCCCGATGCTTTAAAAGATAGCATCGATACGCATCGATACTTTTCAGCTATATCTTCTACAATCTTCTCACTTACTTTTGGATGCAGATTCATCGCTATCCAGGCTTGGGCAGCAACCTTTTGCGGCGGTGGAGCGAGCCTAACAGCTACAGCTGCAACTTTAGCAGGAGTTGAGGATGCAGACGATCCTAATCCTACTGTCACAGATTTACACTGTATGTTGTGACCGGCTTGCCAATCCATGACTTGACACTTTCGGTTGCAGTACCACACCTGCTTACATCGACTACAATGCTTCAGGGGATTCTCGAGAGTACCCTCTTTTGCACACGATATAGCCTTGCACACCTTCAAACTCATCACACTCATAAAAAACCCTATTGGATATTACTCGTTCATTACACCGGCCGCCATAATCACTTCTTCATCTGCGCTTAAATCGCTAGATGCATATATCCGAGCATAACCATTTTGCGTTACAGCTGCCATAACCACTGCTCTATCCGCTCGTAAAGCCGTACATGCCGATGCCAACGCATGACCATTCTGACCCACGGCAGCTAGAACCACTTCTCTATCCCCCTTTAATTCTGTAGATGCATAGCGCAGCGCATAACCAGTTCGAGCCACGGCAGCTAGGACCACATCTCTATCCGCTTGTAAGCCTTCACATGCATGCTGTAGTGCACAGCCATCCTGAGCCAGAGCCACCAGAACCACTTCTCTATCCCCCTTTAATTCTGTAGATGCATACCGCAGCGCATCTCCACGTTCACCCGCAGCTGCAAGAACTACTTTTCTATCAGCCTGTAAATCTGCAGATGCATACTGCAGCATAAAGCCATTCTGAGAAACGGCGGCAAACACCACATCTCTATCAGCCCTAAAGACCTCAGATAGATTCAACAAAGCCCTGCCATCATGAACCACAGCGGCTAAAGCAATTTCTTTACGATTAATTTCAAGACCATCCATCAAAAACCTCGGGATATCTAAACTCTTTAAAGTATGAGGCAAAGTATCTAGAAAATCTTGAGAGGGTCTTCCATTGAGTTCTAGATGTTGAAGAGACCTGAATCTAGTTAACAGATCAACTGGTATACCTTCATCTAGGCTTATTACGAGATGCTGAACTGTATCAGGAATATCCTCAAATGCTACCTCTGGAAATTTCTCTTGAAATGGCTCTAAGTAATTTGCCTGGAATTTTTCTAAACATAAATAGTCACAGAGTCTATAAATCGCATCAATTTGCTCCATCCTTTGTTGAGGATCAGTATCCCATTCAGATAATGCAAATACTGGAGGGCTTGTCTCATTCATCGCAGTACTAATAGCTAGCAGTAAGGGGTGCGCAATCGCCTCATCCTTCCACCCGGCAAGAAGAGCTCTACTATCCAAGGTGCTCGCGTGAGCCCAGCGGCTCTTGGCCGACAACATCCCATAATCCGCTAATACTCCGTGAGCAGCTAACGACACTGCAGCAGCACCTGGTGATATAGCCACTACAGATCCCGCTTGAGGACACGCCGGTCCATTACATATCTTGGCACTTCCCGTACTGCTAATCATAACAACCTCGTTGTTTCCTTAATTAAAATTTCCTATAGATCCGATTCTATCCAACTCATTTATCGATAAACATCTCCATGAAAAGAGGCTGGTGGGCAGTCAAAACGCCAGTTTCATTAAGAAGATAGTACAGAAGCCCCTTGCTGGGCAGACCTTACCTGTACCGAGCTACTATAGAGCTGTAAAAAATCCTTTTCCGATAGGGTTAAAGCTTCGCAATCCGCTTTTGGTAAATGGGTGTATTCCAAACCATGAAACTTATAACAAATCGCTTCACATTGCTCAGCAATAGCAGCCGACCCTCTAGCATAGGGTGACGCTTGCGCAAAAGCATAAACGAGACGCCCGACTAAGCTTTTAACCTCCTCGATAAATTCAAGATCCCTCTTACCGCAACTTTTAGGTAATTGTACGATTTGAAGAAACAATGGATCTACCACATTGTCCATAATCTCTGTACTTTCGCATATATTCGAGTGCTGAAGATAAACAAGCGCTAGCTCACCACTTTCAGGAATCATCATCCAAAAAATCGACTTATTGGAAGGATCTTCTAACTCTAGCCTTGCCAAATTTCTGGGGGATGACCCAATATTTGGAAAAGACCACTGCCCTTCTCGTTGTGTTATAGTAAAGGCATCGATCTTCGTCGGCCCTTCAAATCGCTTTGATTGATTTTCTACGATTGCATGTAATACATTAAGGATATTCATCCTTGTATGCGTCCGCGGAAAAAGCGCGATACATCTTGAAACTCGATTTCTCATACTGGCTGTTTGGAGATCTTGAAACGGCGCCTGTAATACGATCTCGATTCTCTCTTTTTCTGGAAATCTTGCACGCTCCTCCTCTACCTCAGGGCTCCCTTGTTCTTCCTTTAGACATATATCGTCGACAGAGGATATAACTGGGCCTATGAACCCCTGCTCTCTCATCTGATCTGGCGTCCATTCTTGATAGAGAGAGCTTGTTGCTGCCCTCCCTCTATTCTCTTGAACAAGGGCTGCGATACGTTTGTTATATGGCGCATGCTCTACATCAAGAGGTGTCGTGAATGTCGAATATACACCCCCCATTGAAATCCGCCACTGTCCGAATTCACCAGCTTTAGGATCTTGATTTTCTTGAGCAATCTGACTTCTTGCTTGCTGTAAAGCTGGCAAAAGCGTGTGCTGAAAATACCTTTTCAGAGAGGATGTCGACGGCTTTCCAGCGATAAATGACTGCAAATCCTCAGATCCCTTCTGGGCTACTTTTGCACTTTTCAAACGAAAGATTATATTTTTTCTTTCATTGTCTAGCCTTTCTGTTAATGCAGGAACGCACTGCTCTCGCAAATCACCCTTGTCGATTAGTTGGGCTATTGTTGACGATAGGAAGGCAAAATGCTTGGCAGCCTCGCCTTGTTCGTTAAGGTCCTTAGCTGTACACGGTAGACGATTAATCAAAGTACCGGCTAGCGCTACGACCTTTTCAGTATAGATCTGTCGTATAAGACTTTCTGGTAATATTGTTTTAACCCGGGGTGGCAATTGCTCTACGATCTGTTGCACCAACCCGTCTATAAAATCGGATACAATCTTATCGATAACAGCCTGGGCAAGATTCACATCCCTCCAAGAAGAAGGTTCTTTCGGCAATAACACATGGGCAGCTACCTGCTTAACCGTCGAAACTGATGGACCGGTGGCTGATGTAACTGGCAAACAGAGTCTAGAGTGTCCTTGCCTCCAGTCTTTTGCTTGACAGTCTTTACTGCAATACCAAGCTTGCTTACATCTTGCACAGCAACTCAGTTTTGTTTGTGTGGCTTGACACCCGTCGCAGTGGCGTATTCCTTGCATCCCTCTAATACTACTCATAAAATCTCCTTTCTCTAAAAACCTAAACTTATATTATACGCCAATCTAAACACCCAGCAACCTGTCGTTCTACTCATCAACCCACTGAAATTCCTGCAAGAAAACAGCTTCTAATCACTCAGATGCTGCAGCCCCCTGAACACCCTTAACGGATACCTTTACAGATCCCATATACATCTCTAAGAAGTCTTTTCTCGACAAGGTTAACGCTTCGCAATCAGCTTGCAATAAACGAGTGTACTCCAAACCATGAAACTTATAACAAATCGCTTCACATTGTTCAGCAATAGCAGCAGACCCTCTAGAATAGGGTGAGGCTTGCGCAAAAGCATAAATAAAATGTCCGACCCGGTCTTTAATTCTATCGATAACCTCTGATGTGTGAGGAGCTAATTGTAATATTTCAATAAATAATGGATCTACCACCTCATCCATAATCTGTTTACTTTCGCATACATTCGAGTGCTGAAGATAAACAACCTCTTGCTTACCCTTATCAGGGATCATCATCCAAAAAATAGACTTATTGGAGGGGTCCGCTAACTTGAACCTCGCAAGATTTACAGGTGAAGTTCCCATCTCTACAACTAGACCGAAGGAATCACGTCCTAAAGTAAAGGCATTAATCTTGGTAGGCCCATCCTCTCGCCTTCGTTGATTTTCTGCTATCCCCAATACGGCAGAAGAGGTATTCCTCACCTGGTGTGTACAAGGGAAAAGATCGATAAACCTTAAGGCTCTTTTGTGCTTTTCTGATGGCTGTAGCGATGGCAGTCTAAGCCCTGTTACGATTTCTATTTTCTCCTGTAATGAAAATGTGGTACGCTCCCTTTCCACTTCTTCGCTGCCTAGCTGTTCAGCCACAAATAGATCCTGCGTAGATTCTCTAGGGTGATCAACGATACAGTTGTCTTTCATCTGTCTTGGAGTCCATTCTTGATATTGAGTGCCTGCTCCACAACCTCCCCTGCTGGATCCGTCCTTAGCCGCTTGTACAAGCCCTGCGATACGTGCATTATAGGGATTATAGGCGATATCAAGAGGCGTCGTGAATGGATCATATAACCCCCCTCCTTGTAGGCGCAACCGTCCGAACTCACGAGCATCCGGGTCGTCATTACTCTCCGCCATCCGACATCTCTCCCTTGCTAAAGTCGGCAACAGTTTTAATTGAAAATATTCTTCTTGCTCTCGTGTCGATGGCTGACTTCTCACAAATGCCTGTAAATCGTCAACTGCCTGGTTAGTAACTTTTGCACTTTCTAAATGAAAGATCCTGTTTTTTTTGGCATTATCTAGCCTCAGTTGCAAATCAGGGACAAGAGCTGTTTCTAAATAGCCATCCTGGATAATACGATCTACCAGAGATGTAAACCCTCTGCCTTCCTCTTTGACTAATTGGGAAAGGGCTGTATTTTGACTACTTCTGACATCTGGACTACCGACCAAAGAGGGAGATCTCTTTACTAAAGCATTCCTAAATCTTTCATGTAGTAGCGGGATTAATTCTTTTGGCGTCTCTCGTCCATAATCCTGTTTCAGGTAGTGGTTTACATATGTAGTAACTACCTCCTTGATAACCTTATCGATGATAGGCTGAGAAAGGACCACATCCCTCCAAGAAGAAGGTTCTTTTGGCAATAACACCTTGGCACCTACCTGTTTAACCGCCGAAACTGATGGACCGGTAGCTGGTGTAACTGGCAAACAGATTTTGGAGTGTCCTTGCTTCCAGTCCTTGCTTTGACAGGTTATACTGCAATACCAAACTTGCTTACATTGTGCACAACAACTCAGTTTTTGTTGCGGGGCCTTTGCAATTTTACAAACCTGACAATTCTTTTTTATTGGGATAGAATTAACGTTATTCATAGAACCTCTTGTTATTTAATAATGTTATTATATATTAATTAATAATATAATTAAATAGTATTATACATTTTGTTATATCTTTATCAAAATGTCGTGTTATATAAACAAATGATATTTGGCATGATATAATTAAACTGAATTAGGATATTATCATTATGATTATTAATGAAATAGAACGTTCAGATGCATTTTTCAAGGTTAAAGAGAAAATGCTAACCAAATCGTAAGTCTCTGATAGACTTAGAATTAGAGTTCTGCAAGTCAAGAGAATATTCAAGAAATATAAACAGCAACACTACTACCATTCGCCTGAAAAAGATGTGCCAGGCAGGAGTTCTCGTCGAGCTCTCTACTGCCCCTTTTGATAGCTATAAAATCTTTATTTTAACTAAACCTAGAAGCTTCACCTTTCTAAGCTGATCACAACACCCTCAGAGGCTCTTGCGGCAACTAATATCCCATCTGGCTGAGCCCTGCATATTTATCTTCTGTTTTATCGTAGGTTTAATGTAAACTCTCTGTAAATAATAATTTTTAACGAATAATGCTTAGAGGATTTTATGGCAGACTTATCCTGTGGGATTGTCGGATTACCCAATGTTGGAAAATCCACCTTATTTAACGCACTCACCAAACAAGCGGCCCCGGCAGCTAACTACCCATTCTGCACTATTGATCCTAATAAAGGGATTGTAGAGCTCCATGATAGCAGGCTCCAAGACCTTTCCGACATCTTCCATAGCAAAAAAATCATCCCAGCGACAGTCACCTTTGTAGATATAGCAGGCCTTGTCAAAGGCGCATCGGAAGGACAAGGGCTCGGCAATCAATTCCTTACTAATATCCGAGAAACCCATGCTATCGTACATGTGGTTCGTTGTTTTGAAGATACTAATGTGATCCACGTGGCAGGACAGGTCGATCCGATTGCAGATATAGAAGTTATCAATATTGAGCTGATTCTATCCGATCTACAGATGGCTGAAAACATCGCGCAACGAGCGGAAAAACAAGTTAAATCCAAAAAAGAACTACAAGCAAACGTAGATGTACTGAAAAAAGCTATTGCCCATCTCGATCAAAACATGCCGCTTAGAAGCCTGAGTGTAAATGAAGAGGAAAAACGACTGCTTGAGACTTACCCCTTTTTAACGAGTAAAAAGGTTCTATACGCTACGAATGTCGATGAAAACACCCTCCCTTCAATGGAAAATGAATATGTGCAAAAAGTCAGAGAGTATGCTGCAAAAGAGGGCAATACGGTCGTGCCTATTTGCGCAAAACTAGAAGAAGAAGTCGCGCAGCTCAGTGATGCAGAAGCAAAAGAATTCCTTAACGCCCTTGGGGTGGAAGAGACAGGGTTAAACAGGCTCATTAAAACAAGCTTTCAAACACTAGATTTAATCACCTATATTACAGCCGGAGAAATCGAAACAAGAGCTTGGGTGATTAAGAAGGGAACCAACGCGCAAGAAGCTGCAGGTAAAATTCACTCAGATATCCAAAAAGGCTTTATTAGGGCTGAGGTTGTGTCCTACGAGGATATGATGGCCTATAAAGGCAGAGTCGGAGCCAAGGAACAAGGAAAAGCTCGTTCTGAAGGAAAAGAATACATTGTTAAAGACGGAGACGTGATCCTTTTCTATCACAACTAAATCTATGGAAGAACTATTTATATCCTGTCCTCATCATTTCGAGGACTTATTATTACAAGAGCTTGAAAACCTCGGCATTGAAAAAGTGCGACAAGGCTTTTGCGGAGTCCATGCGCCGGCTGATATGCGTAATGTATACCTGATTAATTATGGCTCACGGATTGCTACCAGAGTCCTGTGGCCTCTTACCCGTTTTGGCTGCCCGGATCAAGAAGCGTTGTATACGATGTCGAAAAGAGTGGGCTGGGCCAAATACTTAAATGTAGATCAAACATTTGCCATCGACTCCAATGTCAGCCACCACACATTAAAAAACAGTCTATACGCCTCACTTGTTGTAAAAGACGCGATCTGCGATTACTTCCGCGATAAAACCGGATCTCGACCTTCTATAGATGTGCAGAATCCAACGGTACAGCTCAATCTTTTTATCCAAAAAGGACAGGCAACCCTATACCTGGATACCTCTGGCGCTCCCCTACACAAAAGAGGATGGAGACTAGAAAATACAGAAGCGACTCTTCACGAGTCTATCGCAGCAGCACTGTTAATCGGCTCTGGCTTTAAAAACGGGATGACATTCTGCGACCCCTTCTGTGGATCAGGCACATTTCTTGTCGAGGCGGCTATGATTGCGACGCATACCCCTCCCGGATTTTTTCGCAAATCCTTTGGATTTATGAATATGCCTCTGTATCGACAATCAGAATGGGAGAAAATCAAACACAGTTTTGATGAAAAAATCATTCCACTTGATAAGGGAATGATTTTTGGATCCGATAAAAACCCTGATACCTTTAAAATATGCTATAAACATATTAAATCTACAAATTTTAGAGGGCTGATCGAACTGGAGAATCAAGATGTTGCCACCTACCACCTACCGATCAAGCCCAAGCTTGTGGTATGTAATCCTCCTTACGGAAAAAGGCTAGAGCTTACCCCCGCCATCGCGCAGGGCTTAAAACAGTTTATCGATCGGGAGTGTGATCAAAATACCCGCATCTTTATCCTTGCATCAGGCTCCACTGTGATGGAAGACCTCGGCAAACCCGCAAAAGAGGAAATTGCATTTAAAAACGGAGGAATGGCTATTTCTCTTTATTCTATCAAGCAATCTGCATCGTGAGTTTTTTTTACTTGACGCCTCGGTTAGATCAGAGTAGATTGCTCTATTATAGCTCTATGTAAATCTCCAGGACAATGGCTGAAAAAACCGAACAGGCGACCGCTAAAAAACTTCGTGATGCGAGGAAAAAAGGTCAAGTCGCCAAATCTCAAGATTTCCCCTCCGCTTTCACATTTGTGGTATCTATCGCTACGACCCTTGGCCTGTCTGGCTATTTATTTGAGCAGCTTGCGGGATATCTCATCTCTACATTTAAAAGTATCAGCACAGATATCGACATGCAAAGCATGGCCCCTAAAATTCTTTATCAAGCGATGAATGTCATCTATAATACAAGCTTGCCGATTGCGATGTTTACCTGCATTGTGGGTCTTTTAGTAAGCTTTCTCGTCGTAGGGCCGATGTTTTCTATGGAATCGATGAAACCGGATTTAAAAAAACTTAATCCGATCGACAATCTTAAAAACATGTTTAAACTAAAAACGGCTGTCGAATTATTAAAATCTATTTTAAAGATTTCTGGTGCGATTATACTAATCTACAGTGTTTTAATTAATAGTCTGCCAGAAATCATATCAACTGCAAGCCTTCCTGTGATAGGCTCTGCAGTCATCTTTAATGATTTCCTTGTAAAAGTAATCGTGCGAGTCGGCATCTTTTTTCTAACTGTCGCCCTTTTCGACCTCATTTATCAGAAAAGAAACTTTGCTAAAGAAATGAAGATGGAAAAATTTGAGGTCAAGCAAGAATACAAAGATTCAGAAGGAGACCCCCATCTTAAAAGCAAGAGACGACAAACAGCACAAGAAATTGCTTACCAAGAAGGACCCTCTGCTGTAAAAAGAGCTAAGGCAGTAATTACAAACCCGGTGCATATCGCAGTGGCTATCGAATATCACTCCGAAACAGAACCTGCTCCACGCATTGTCACAATGGGTCAAGGGATCATAGCCGAAAGAATTATTAAAGAAGCCATAAGTTATAACATCCCTATTATGCGAAACGTCTCTTTAGCGCAGCTTTTATTCGAAAAGGGGCAGATTAGCAGTTTTATTCCAGAAGACACCTACCAAGCTATCGCAGAAATCTTAAAATGGATAGAGAGCTTGGAAACACCAGAAACGATTGGATCGGAGCTTTTTAAATGAGAAAATTTCTTGAAAAAACAACGCAAACACTCGGCGGCGATAAGGCTTTAGACCTTATCAATCGATCTAGTGATATCATCCTAGCTTTTTTCATTGTGATATTAATCATGATGATTATTATCCCCGTATCCCCTGCGATTTTAGATGATTTAATTGCGTTAAACCTGGCGATCTCTATCTCGATTTTAATGGTTGCCCTATACATTCCTAGGGCGGTTCAACTTTCCATGTTTCCTTCCTTGCTGCTCATTACGACGTTGTTTCGATTAGGAATAGAAATTTCAGCTACAAGACAAATTTTGTTACATGCGGATGCAGGTCACATTATTTATGCTTTTGGTAATTTCGTTGTCGGCGGAAACTTTGTTGTCGGAGCCATTATTTTCTTAATCATCACGATCGTCCAGTTTATCGTTGTGACAAAAGGAGCTGAAAGGGTCGCTGAGGTAGCAGCCCGCTTTACCTTAGATGCGATGCCTGGTAAGCAGATGAGCATCGATGCGGATATGCGCTCTGGCGTGATCGATGCTAACCAAGCCCGAGAACTACGTCTTGCTCTAACTAAAGAAAGTCAGCTTTATGGCGCGATGGATGGTGCCATGAAATTCGTAAAAGGGGATGTAATTGCAGGTATTGTAATTGCTGTGATCAACATTGTCGGTGGTCTGATTATTGGGGTATCCATGCATGGAATGAGCGCTCTGCAGGCCGCACAGGTGTATACCTTATTATCTGTCGGTGGTGGCTTGATCGCACAAATCCCATCCCTCCTTATATCGTTGACCGCAGGTATTGTCACCACGCGTGTTTCGTCTGAAAAGAAAGATTCGAATCTAGGTAAAGAGATCTCTAGCCAGCTCCTCGGGCAACCTAAAGCGATCATGATTGCCTCTATCGTTATTTTTGCTATGGCCTTTATTAAAGGGTTCCCTTCCCCTGTCTTCGTTATTCTTGCCCTACTCATCGGAACTGTTGGATTTTCTGTTTGGTTTAACGCAAAAAAAGTAGCCAGTAAAACTGCCTCTGGGATGACATCTGCGTCGCAATCAACGGATGTAGAAGGACATGCCGTGGTACGAGGGCCGGCTAACGAGTACGCCTTAACCCTTCCGGTGATTTTAGAAGTGGGAAAAACTCTGTCACAGATGTTAAAAAAAGATAAGCAGGGGATGACTTTTATTGATGAGATGGTCCCTAAAATGCGACATGCTTTATATCAAGATCTCGGCGTGAGATTCCCTGGGGTACACGTACGAACAGACTCTCCTATTCTAGAGCCAGATGAGTACTCTATCTTATTAAATGAAGTCCCGATTGTTCGAGGCAAGATTTTAGATAACAACCTGCTGACCAATGAAAATCCTGACAATTTAAGAAGGTTTAACCTTCCATTTACCACCACTAAAAACTCTCTAGGCCTTCCCTCTATTTGGGTGGATATTAAATTCCAAGATATCATGCAAAAAGCGGGAATTAAATTCTGGAAGCCTCTCGATGTGATGATCCTGCATTTATCCTATTTTTACAGAAACTATGCCAATGAATTTATCGGGATCCAGGAAGTCCGAGGCATTCTTGAATTTTTAGAAAAATCCTACCCTGATCTCATCAAAGAAGTCACAAGACTTGTGCCCTTGCAAAAAATGACCGAGATCTTCAAACGTCTGGTCCAAGAACAGGTATCGATTAAGGACTTAAGAACCATCCTCGAAGCTTTAAGTGAATGGGCTCAAACAGAAAAAGATACCGTTCTTCTTACAGAATATGTGCGCTCTTCTTTAAGACGGTACATCAGTTATAAGTACTCGCAAGGTCAGTCGATCTTATCTGTATATCTATTAGACCCTGAAATTGAAGATATGCTACGTGGAGCCATCAAGCAGACATCAGCAGGATCCTACCTAGCGCTAGATCCAGATTCGGTCCAGCTGATCCTGCACGCCCTACGCACAACGATTGCCCCTACCCCAACAGGCGGACAATCTCCGGTTCTTCTTACAGCCATTGACGTTCGGCGCTTTGCTCGGAAATTAATCGAAGGGGAATTCCCAGACCTCTCAGTCGTATCATACCAAGAAATCGTTCCTGAAATCAGAATTCAGCCTCTCGGAAGAATCCAGCTTTCCTAGGTAGCCCTTGACGGCTTGGGTAAAAATTGATACAAGTGCAATTTATGGCTGAATTCAAGGCCCCTTGCTAGAAGGCCCTCCTCGAACCAACCACATAAGGCAGCCAACCCTTTAACTTGTACAGGGAATACTCTCTGATGGTAGACGATCCCCTAATTACAGCTCGAGTGTCTATGCAGGCTGATAAAAGCCGGGTGCAAGCCAATCAACATTTAAATAGCGCCAGCGCCTATGCGATTATTCAAGAGGCTCAAGCCGACGATTTTATTACCTGGTCAGAATCATTAAATCCTGTGGCTGTGGCAGTACGGCGTTTTGATACATTAGAAACCCGTCTACGTAGACAACCTAAAGAAGCAACAGCCGAAAAAACAGAACCAGACGAACTGGAAATCACTGTTGTCGATATGTTGGAGCAGATCTCTGAGCAGTTCCAACAAAAAAATCCGGAACTGCAAAGTAAAAACCTACAGCTACTAAGATCTCGTATTAAACCTGATGACTCCGCAGAAGACATCTTAAAAAAAGTCACTGAATCCTATCCTGATGAGTATCTCGCTGATGAGGCTTTAGACTTTCTGCAAACCACCTCTACAGGTCAGCTTGCGGCCACCATCAAAGAGTGCAAACAGCAATTTAATGAGCTACATCGCAAAGAAATACAAGCTGGCAAAAACATCAGTGCATATGCCCTGGATTTTGCCAAGCAGGACCTTAA
>CAMDPQ010000039.1 GCA_945905275.1 Chlamydia trachomatis | reverse complement strand
ATCTGGAAGGAAAATCTAATTATGCGGAAGGCAAAAATGACGCCATCCGTAGAAAATATCACACCGGAAATGGCAGAATGGGCGGAGTCTATAGTGAAACAAGTGCTTCAGGCAGCATGAGTTAAGCTGCTAAAAGTTGCAAAGTCGAGAGAATATATTCATATTTCCTAAAAAATCAAGTTAACAGGAATCCATATCTACGTAGATAGTATTCTACCAACTAAGGATCTCCACTATTTTACTTCCAGATGGTGATTTGATAGTTCTTTGCTTCGTATAGCACTTCTTATCAAGATCATCCTTTCCTCTTTGATCACATTGTTTTTTATGCTTTTTAAAGAGCCTGTCTGGCGAGTGATTAGATGATCCCATCGATTTTTTTTACATAGACGAAGAAAAGAAGCGTTAGCATATGGGGAATCGGTTAATATTCGAACTGCAAGTCTTGGCAGTTTTTTCTTGAGAAGAGGTGATACTTCTCTAACTGATTGCAGCTTGCAATCCTACTTATGAGCCTGATTACTTGCCAAGAATGTTCTTTCTTTGAAGTTAGGATAACTTTCCCAGAGCCGCATAAAAAAGAATTAACAGACTCCCTGTCCGACAAGAATATAGAAAGAGCCCAGCAAACGATCACCCCCATTGCGTACTTGGATCTTTGATTTTCTGCAAAATCTTGCGAAGTTTAAGATGCTTGAGGAAGCGGATGAGTTTGGTTACGGAAAAATCAAGTTTTTCTTCGGAAGGCTCAGGCTGCACTTTATATTTAAGATTTTTTTATGAGAAATGCTTAGTTAGCTTTTTTTTGGGAGTTAGAAACGGCTACATGTCGGTGGTTGCAAGTTTGCTAATCATACATAAGTCATTAATTATAAGATGATTATACAAAATTACAAAGCTTTTTTTAGTAAAAGAATATAGGGGAAGAAACTTTCGATTTTAAGTCTTGGAAAGTACGCTACGGATATGAAGGATGAAATTGGGGTCAGCGTATCTTTCTAAATTTCTTTATAGAGCAAGAAGAATAATGTTTTTTAATCCTCAGCCCTAGAGGGAAGAGCAACTCACCGACAAGTGCTGGAGGACTGGTGTTTAGTTATTTTGTGTTTGTGAATTAAGCTGCTATATTGTAAATTGGGAGGGTTTACGTATAAATCAAATAAACGGAAGAGTTGAATGTCTTCAGAAAAAAAATTTGGATTTCTCCGTTCACTCCTTTGGCCTGTCCATCGGTCTGAATTAAAAAAAGTTCTTTCTATGCTAATTCTTCTTTTTTTACTCTGTATATGTTACAGCGTTTTAAGGAATCTTAAGGATACGATTGTCTTAACAGCAAAACACTCTGGTGCAGAAGTAATTCCTTTTTTAAAGGTTTGGGGGATGTTGCCAGGTGCTATTGCTGCCACCTGGATTTATACCAGGTTATTTCGTTATTGTACTCGTGAAGCGGTCTTTTATATCGTTGTTTCTTCTTTTATTTGTTACTTTCTTCTTTTCGCCTTTGTGATACATCCAAATAGTGACCGGCTTCATTTAGACCGTCTGGGCGACTGGCTTACAGCGCATCTTCCTCTCGGATTCAAAGGCTTTATTGCGATGATCCGTAATTGGACATTTACGACATTTTATATCATATCAGAACTCTGGGCGGTTGTCGTTTTAACGGTCCTGTATTGGGGTTTTGCTAATGATGTCACAGAAGTGTCTGAAGCAAAAAGAACCTATGGGATTTTAAATATAGGCTCGAATGTAGCTCCTATTCTCGGTGGAGCCATAGGAATACTGTGTGGTAAGTTTTTACCTGTGACTACGGGGGTAGGCTCTGAAGCAGCTTGGGGGCAGACCTTGGTTAATATTGTCAGTATTTTAACTTTTCTGGGACTCAGCGCGATGGGTGTGTTCTATTGGATTAATAAACATGTAATTGATAAAGGAAAGGAATCTTTAACAGGATATACCCCAAAACAGAAGTTTAAGTTATCTATTCGTGATAGCATTAAATACATCACTAAATCTCGCTACTTAACATGTCTTGCGGTTGTTGTTCTTGGGTATAATATATCCATTAATCTTACAGATATTTTATGGAAAGAGCAGTTAAAAAGATATTTTACCGACCCTAATGAAATGCTGATTCATATGAACTCTATTACGATTGGCATTGGTGTGGTAGCAACTGTTGGCGGCTTGTTATTTTCGATGATGGTCAATCGTTTAGGGTGGACCTTTACTGCGATTTTAACCCCTGCAATTATGGCGATTATGGCTGTTGGGTTTTTTACGTTTTTGTTTTGTGGGGATGGGTTAACCGCGCTTGCTTTAACACTTTTTGGAGCTTCTCCGTTTGCTCTTACGGTATATTTTGGCTCTTTGCAAAATTGTTTAAGTAAGGCAGGTAAGTATTCTTTATTCGATGCTTCTAAGGAGCTGGCTTTTCTACCTCTCGATCAAGATGCAAGGCTCAAAGGAAAGGCTGCTATTGACGGTTTAGGTTCCGGGATTGGCAAGTCAGGTTCATCTCTTGCCTACCAAGGCTTAATTATTATGCTCGGAAGCGTTGCCATGTCAACGCCCTATATAGCCGGGATTTTATTTGTTATTTTGATTTCGTGGATCGGTTCGGTTGTTTCTTTAGGAGGTTTTTTTAAACGGATTACAGTACAATCTTCGACTCCAACCCTGTCGACTCCAGCTCCTGTCGAGTCCTCTCTCATCTCATGAATAAGAAAGGGGATACCCCTTTCTTATTCATGAGAGCGATTATAGATAAAAGAGTTATTCTGATATGAAAAACTGTTGGTGAAAATCGCGGAGATCGAACTATCCTTACAATCATTCAGATCGATATCCTGAATAAGGAACTGTCTTTTGTCCTTTTTTAATGTCTAAAAGCACATGCCTAATCTGACAAGAGCGACATGAATTTTGAATGGATCGCTTAATAATCATGTTCACACGAGGCTTTACGAAGTCGAGTATACGTAATGCGTACCTATCTAATTAGCGGTGTGCTTTTTTTAGATTAGTGAATTAAGTGTAAGCTGTTTTTTAAAGAATACATGATTCCAAAACCATGTGTGGATGGGTGTTTTTCAGAAACTATAAGACCAACCAGAAAGGCAACTTAATTAAAACTAAGACCCTGAAAAAGTGGGCAAGGCTAACTTCCTGTCTATAGGATAATTTTTTTATCCATGGAACATGATAAATTTTTAGGTATTACTGAAATTTCCGCCTTAACAACGTAGATCCATAATCAGTGTATTCATAAGCGAATGTGCGCAATTCTATTGAAGTTTTGCCAGTCTTACTGTATTTATGAGATTAAGAATAGTTGTTTTTAGCATGTTTTTTAGGGGGCGTCTGATGAAAGGCATAGGTAATCTAACTGGCGTGAGGAAAGAGATTGATAGCCTCGGAGAGGTGTTCGTTCCAAAGAATAAATATTATGGAGCGCAGACTCAGAGGTCGTTAGAGAATTTTAGGATTGGAGAGGAGAAGATCCCTTTAACCCTCATCTATGCGTTATCTATCGTAAAAAAAGCTGCAGCTATTGTCAATTGTGAACTAAATTTGCTCTCCCAAGAGAAAAGAGATGTGATTTGTACTGTTTGCGAAGAAATTATCGAAGGAAAACTCGATGATCATTTCGACTTGGTTGTTTGGCAGACTGGGTCTGGTACGCAAACAAATATGAATGTCAATGAAGTCATTAGTAATCGAGCTATTGAGATCTTAGGTGGGACAATAGGTTCTAAAACACCGATTCACCCTAATGATGATGTAAATAAATCCCAGTCTTCTAATGATGTTTTTCCTACTGCTATGCATATTGCAGCGGTACTTGCTATACAGGAAAGTCTACTTCCCCATTTACAGTTGTTATTCGATGGTTTTAAGCTGAAGACTTCTGAATTTACAGATATTATTAAAGTTGGAAGAACACATTTAATGGATGCGACTCCACTTACTTTAGGTCAGGAGTTTTCCGGGTATGCAGCCCAACTTAAGAACGGTATCGAGGCCATTCAAAGATCATTCAGGTCCTTATATGATCTAGCTATTGGTGGTACTGCTGTGGGTACGGGTTTGAATACAGTGCCTGGTTACGATGTTCGAATGGCATCGGTGATTGGTGAGATTACCGGATACCCCTTTGTTGCAGCAGCTAATAAATTCGAAGCTCTGGCTTGTAATGATGCTATTGTAGAGGTTAGTGGTAGTTTAAAGCGGTTAGCTGCCGCTTTCATGAAAATCGCTAATGACATTCGGTGGCTTTCATCAGGACCTAGGTGTGGGCTTGGTGAAATTTTTATTCCGGATAATGAGCCCGGTTCTTCGATTATGCCGGGTAAGGTGAATCCCACTCAGAGCGAGGCTATGACTATGGTCGCAGTCCAAGTCATGGGAAATGATACTGCCATCGGCATTGCCGGTTCTCAAGGAAATTTTGAGTTAAATGTATTTAAACCTCTCATGATTTACAACCTGTTACAGTCTATTAAACTGCTCAGTGATGTAGCTAAAAACTTCCATGATAAATGTTTGGTGGGTATCAAGCCCAATCATAAAAGGATTGCAGAGCTTCTGAATAACTCTTTAATGCTTGCAACTGCATTAAATCCCGTTATTGGTTACGATGCAGCAACCAAAGTTGTGCAAAAAGCATTTAAAGAAGGAAAGAGTTTAAGGCAGGCAGCGGTTGAAATGAAAGTTCTCTCCGAGGAAGAATTTGATCGGGCTATCGATCCTTCCCAGATGATTCATCCTTCCCATTAAGATGAATCCCTATTTTGGTAAGCAGAAATCGGATAACAAGAATAGGATGCATAAAAAATAGCTGAGCTAAAATCCAGTAGGTAACCCCTTGAATTTCTTTTTTTATCAGGGTTGTTTGATTTTTCATGGCATCATGGATCCAATCCTCAAAAGGGGGTGGCATAAGCTTGGGGAGTTGATGTAAGCCAAAAAAACGGATCGCTTTTGTTTCATTTGTTATTTTTTGTTCTCCGAAAACCGGAATACATTCAAAAAAGAAAGAAAGCTGGGTGAGTTTGTTTATCGGAAGATACTCAGCGATAGCTCTTACAATCCTGACCTGCAACCCCGTTTCTTCAAGGACTTCTCTGACGACTGCTTCTTCAGGGGTTTCTCCGGGATCAATCCCGCCGCCCGGAAGGACCCATACAGGGATGTCGCGTCGTTGAATCAGTAGGATCTGCTTCTTATCCGGGCTTAAGATCAGCCCAAACACAGCGCTCTTGGTACATAGGGACATAAAAAATCTCGTGTGATGTGTCACTTTTTTATTCTTAAAATAGATGAAAAGTATAAGCTATACTCTATGAAAAAACTACTAAAAAAACCTTTTTCTTACATACTATATGCCTCTATACTTTGTTTTTTTACTGGATGTGAGAAATATTATCTATCTTTAACCGACCAGAAGATTAATGTGAATTCTCTGGCAAGCACCCATGCCAACACCCCGGATAAGCGGCAGCATAGCCCTCCTATTGGTGAAATGATTGTAATGGATTGGAGGGTGCCTAAAGAGATTCTAGATAAAAAGCCGATTATTGATTTGTATGTGATCTATGGTAATTATACTGAGCAAAGGTTTGAGTACCCTATATTCAAACGGATGGGATACAAGACCTGTAAAGTCCTAAATGATGACTTTGTTTCTTCAAAAGGGGTAATTACCTATCGCGCTGATTTACGTCTTAACGATGGGCAGATCTATCGATCGTGGGATCATCAGCTATGGGTCAATTTAATTACAATAGATGATGATGAGCCTATAGATCTAGAGGAAGCAGTCGTTGAGTTAGATTCAGTAGAGAATTTAATAGACCAAAGCAGAGGGGACGCAGGAGAGTTTAGCGTGCGCGGACAAGACTAACTCTTTTGTGGATTGCCAGTCTAGGCAAGGATCTGTAATCGAGATCCCCGGTTGAATAGCTTCTGGGTCTTCAGCTAAAGGTTGACACCCAGATTGTAAAAAGCTTTCTAGCATAAGCCCCATGATTCTTGTATTTCCAGCGACTACTTGGTCTAAGACGTTATGGAATACTTCAGGTTGCTTATCCTGGTTTTTATTACTATTGCCATGAGAGCAGTCAATTAATATCCGGGATGGTAAGTTGGATTGTATCAGCTTTTCTGTAGCAGCTTTCACTACAGGCTCGTCAAAATTAGGGTGGGTATCGGAGCCTCTAAGAACGATATGACAGAAAGAATTGCCCTTGCTTTGCCTCGCATACGGTATTGCATGTGCATCAAGATCAATAAAAGAATGAGGGGTGCGTGCTGCCAGAATCCCGTTAATTGCATCTTCGATATTGCCGCTTGTGCTGTTCTTAAACCCTATAGGCATGTCTAGTGAGGAAGCGAGTTGTCGGTGAATGCTGGAGGTGCATGTGCGAGCTCCAATAAAACCCCAGGTAATCAGATCTTTCAGGTAATGTGATGCTATGGGGTCTAAAAATTCTGTGGCAATAGGTATCTTCAGATCGGTGAGCGTTAATAACAACTGTCTAGAAAGAAATATCCCTTGTTCGATGTCATTAGTTCCATCTAGGTAAGGATCGTATAAAAACCCTTTCCATCCGGTAATGGTTCGTGGTTTTTCAAAGTAAGCTCTCATAACAATGTAGCACGTGCTGGCGACTACTTTAGCAAGAGCCTTAAGGCGTAATGCATATTCGATGGTAGCTGTTGGATTGTGGATAGAGCAAGGTCCTATGACTAAGGCAATCCTCGGATCTTCTCCGGTAAGTATTTTTTTTAGGATAGTTCTTTGACAAGTAATGTGAGTGTGCTGTTCCTGATTGATAGGGAGTTGGAGTTTAAGTTCGTGTGGAGTACTCAGTCTCATTACAAGCAAGCTGCCTTTAAGGTAAAGTTGTGAACCTACCATAGGTAAAAAATTTACGCAAGTAGATGAAGAGGGTATCTAATGCAAATGAGTTTAAAATTGGCTTGCTGAACAGGTCTTTAGGGTATAGAATGTTCTGATTCATTCAACGTGTGGATTCTTTTTTATGCAGATTTCATTAAGTAAAATTATTTCTTGGTTAAACGCAGTCGATACATTCCTATGGTCTCACTGTTTGGTTTTTTTGCTTGTATTTGTGGGTGGTCTGCTCACTATTCGTTTAAAAGGGATGCAGTTTAAATATCTTATATATTCTCTTCGCCTTGCATTTACCCGTAGTGACGAGGATTCTGAGGGTGATATTAGTCAGTTCCAGTCGCTTATGACGGCTCTTTCAGCAACGATTGGAATAGGCAGTATTGCAGGGGTAGCCACAGCGATTATGGCGGGTGGTTTCGGATCTATATTTTGGATGTGGATGATTGCTTTGATAGGGATGGCCACAAAATATGCGGAAGCGATTCTTGCTGTCAAATTTCGCAAGGTAGATAGCAGAGGATTTATGTGTGGTGGTCCTATGTATTATATTCAGGCGGGTCTTAACTGGCGTTTTTTAGCTATCGCTTTTGCTGTATTTGGAGCTCTATCTAGTTTCGCAGGAGGCAATATTATTCAGGCTAACTCGATTGCTTTAGCATTAAATGATCTTACCGGTCTTTCTCCCGTTTATGCGGGTTTATTTTTTGCTGTTCTTACGGCGTTTATTGTTCTTGGTGGCATTCAAAGTATAGGCAAGGTCAGTGCTTATTTTGTGCCGATTATGGCTCTTTTATATGTTGTAGGCGGGGGCTTTATTCTTGTTGTGAAAGCGTCTTTGATTCCGCAGTGCTTATATCAAATTGTTAGCTGCGCTTTTAATGGACAAGCAGCAGTCGGTGGTTTTCTTGGTGCAGGGATTACAGCCGCGATGCAGATGGGCGTGGCTAGGGGTGTCTCTTCTAATGAAGCAGGTCTTGGTAGCGCTCCTATTGCAGCTGCAGCTGCAAAAACGGATGTTCCGGGTCGACAGGCTCTCATTTCTATGACAGGGGTTTTTTTGTCTAGTATGGTAGTCTGCTCCATTACAGCGCTTGTGATAGGTGTTACGGGGGTAATGGGAACTACTGGCACAACCGGTCTTGTTCTTAATGGTGCAGCACTTGTTATGCAGGCTTTTAAGAGCTTGATTCCCCATGGTGATGCGATGGTTGCTATCGGGGTGATTTTATTTGGATATTCAACGATTGTAGGGTGGGCCTATTATGGAGAGAAATGTGTCGAGTTTATAGCGGGCAGTCGTGTTGTCATGGCTTATAGAGTCATTTTCTGTGCAGTCGTTTTTTTAGGTGCTATTATGCATTTTGATGTCGTATGGCCTCTTGCAGATATCATGAACGGTCTTATGGCTTTTCCCAATCTTATAGGTTTGCTTTTTCTAGCTCCTGTTGTAGTTAAAGAATCTCAAGGTTTTTTTGCTCTGCTAGCTCATGAAAAACGAATGAAAAAACAACCTGTTCCAGCTGTATGATGCATCGGAGTTTCTACAGCCTTGTTTATTGGTCGGTGGATTCAAGAAGCTAACGAAACACCTCAAAAGTTGATGTAAAAGAAGTATTATGCTCTACGCCTTGTCCTCACCTGCAAGTGTTAAGTAAATATTTCATGTTTTTGAGAGCAGGCAGCAAGCGCTGCTCCCCGAAACATATCTTGCAGCCTAATCCATCCATACCAAATAGTCTGCCAGCCCGGATTTCCATCGGATTTTCTTCGTAAAAAGCCTCCCAGCATTGCTACTCGATGCCAAAACTCCTTTATCGTTAACGACATGGGTAGTTTGTGTATTTTTACAATCCGATTAACCGCCATTTTCTCTACATGTTTGTCCACAGGTTCCGTGCCACAAATGCGGCTCAAATCTCTAATCTGCAGTAGTTGAGTTTCTGCTATTTTATAGCCACTTTTAAGACATTTATGATATTCCTCAACAATCTAACTCTGCGTATAAATTCTGACGATTTCCAGTGCACTCTCCTTAGAAATAATTACCGACAGAGTGAATAAAACCCATTCAATATCAGGATCTTCATCGGACCACACTCGGACATACGACCCCTGATTGCTTTTTTTGTCAGCCTCTATATGAGGAGGCATCATTTCCGCTTCAGTCCAACTTAACATGAAGAGTGATTTCTTTCATGGAGGCCCCCCCCCATATTTTGATCGTAATTTGTGAGCAAAATTAGGCATGGATGATAAGCTGCGCATTTGCAGTTCTTCTATTTCAAACGCCCAATCGATTTTCGTGCGCTGAGGACGGCATCTACTTTCCTCCACGCAGATAACGGTTTGACAAACATAAAGAGGCAGGCCGTTCCTGCTCGTTCGTATTCGTATTCGTATTCGTATTCGTAGTCGACTCGGTTCAGATGCTCTTTAGTTGCAGAAGTGAAGGCTCTGGTTTTCATTCAACCACTGAACGGGTTGCTCATCGATGCACATTAATGGAATGGATTCATTATAGGGCATAGCATAAGTATCCAGAACATCCTCCATGGAAGCAACGAATGCACTATCGGATTCTGGTAGAATTACCCAATACTTAATTTTATGGTTAGTCATCCCATTTTTTTCAAAGTCCGTCGAACAGTTTCGTGACTAATCGAATCAACAATTGCCAGTTTCACTACTTGTTCAGCAAGAAGTCTCAATGACCAACTTCCAAAGCCCCCTGGAGGAGAGCTCAGTCGCAGAGCAATGAGCTTAGATTGCTGTTCTCCATCCATAAGTTTTTTGCGCGGAGGCGTCTCGCGCTTTCTTCCATTAAGGGCAGTTTTAAAACCTTTAGTCACCAAGCCTTCCCGAATATTTTCAACCGTTTGTCTACTACAAGACAATGCCTCGGCAATTCTTTTATCACTCCAGTTCAATCCCTCTGCATCTGACTTCAATAAGATGTGTGCTCGACGCACTTTTGCTGATAATCCCTTGAGTTTCCTGATTACCTCTTCGAGGATACCTCGTTCCTCTATTGAGAGCCGCACAATGTACTTTTTATTCATGAATCAACCGCCCATACCTTTATAAATAGGAGCAATTATAATTAAAATTTATTAGAACTTGCAACTCAGAATTTTATTTATGACGAAGCAATAGAATTCTCACGTAGATCCTTAGGTCAATTGAATATTTTTCTATATAAAATTTTTAACTATACCTAAGTACTTGCATTTAGTTGTATTATCTCATGTGATTTGGTATAACTACTATTATTGCATGTCATTATATCGATCCAAGAGGACTTCTCTAAGGAGAAATCGCAGTAGATTCTTGAATGCAAGATATTTTTTATCAAGATCCTACGTAAATATAAACTAGGAGTACCCATCGATGGCTTCCATAGGAACGTCCAATTGGATTGCGATCAAGCAACCATTAGAATCTACTGCCTTACAGGAGGCTCCTTTACAGCAGGCAGGAGCTTCATCTGGTTCGTTAAATTCTCTACAGCAGCTCAGTACACATCTTTTATCTACGTATACGGCTATCAATCAGAGGTTTACAGAACATCAAGAGATGCTTAATAGGGGTAGTTCCCCAATGCCTCCGAGCTTTGATATAGCTAGTCCAACAGGCCTTTCTACTGTAAAAATTCAAGACTGGCTTGGCGAGGGTTCCCATGGAGAAGTGTATCGTGTTTCTGTTAGCAGGGATGGTGGGTCTATTGGGGAGTATGCTCTCAAGGTTGCAAAGCGTAAGCAAAAATCCGTCGATAATGAGCGCTGCAAACGCAACTTGAATACCGAAGTCAATATGTTACGTGAATGGGCTGCACTAAGTTCGGCAGATGACGTCCCTTTAGCTCGCTTGATTGCTGGACCTCTTTCTATAGGTCCCGATCGCACGGGGTTTTTACAAGAGCTGTACGGTGATAGTCTTTCCAGAATCTATCAAGATTCTCCTGATGGGCTTTCATTAGAGAGTACAAAAGCTTGCGCGGCTCAGATCGCCCCAGCTTTACATGCGTTAGAACAAGCTGGCATGACTCACTTAGATATAAAACCTGATAATATTTTATATGATACTAGAAGGCGGAGATTTTGTATTGCTGATGCGGGGTCCTGTCTAAAGGGGGCTAAGAGGGCTAATGAAAAAGGGGACTATGTTGTATCAAGATATTATCGCCCACCAGAGATTGTTTACGGTAAGCCTTACGGTCCTCCTGTTGATAAATGGAGTTTTGGATGCACGTTATTTGAGGTGTTTACGGGTCAGATTCTTTTTCCGGCGGCTAATACCCCAGATTTAAAAAGGATGTTCCCCTCCTTTTTAGGGCCGGCTCCTCAGGGGTTTCTTGCTAAGGCAAGTGATTCACCTTCATCAAGCTCTCCTGTAGCTGTTTCTAGAGATAGATTCTTTACAGAAGCAATGGAATCTAAACTCGATAGATCAGATGGGCAAACCTATAAGCATTTTAACGACTTTCTAGCGAAAACTTTAAGATGGGAGCCAAGCAGGCGTTTAACAGGATATGAAATGCAATCGCATCCTTTTTTAGGGGAAGGTAATCCTGTGGTTCAAGTAACAGCCCGAAGGCCAGAGATAGACCTGCCTGCGAAGAAGACGCCTGAAGGATGTTGAGCGACAATTTTTGAGACTTTAAAAATATTTTATCATTGATAAATCAAGGATCTTTTAAAAACCTAAATCCTCTTTCAACAGACTGCTGATTTTTGTAATCAGTTATAATAGAACCGTCTGTTGTGTTTATCACTCCCAAGTCATTCGTTGCCAGGATGAATCTTCCCTTCCTATTCAATGCCTTTTGGCACCAGAGCTCTCTTTTTTTTGCTTAATTACACGATAGGGTTTCTAGTCATCTTTTAACTACTCTTGATTTTAATCTTATGTGCTCTTGATCCTTCAATAAGCCAAAAAATCATATTTACTATTTTATGAAATTAACTATAATTAGTGCGATTGAATTCCTTATGTGAAAGCAAGATCATCTATGAAGAAACCCATTAGATTCTGGAACTCAAGGCACTTGTTTTTTATCGAAAATGTACTGAAATATAAATGAGGAGTATTTACCCATGTCTTCAATAGGAATATCCACGTCCTGTTCGAGCAAGAGACCATTAGATTCCCCTGATAGTCCTTCATCGGTAGCGGTAGCTGCAGTGCCAAATGTCCTACGTAAGCTCACTACTGGCCTTTTTTCAACGTATACGGGCATTAATGAAACATATTGGGCAGATCAAGAGGTTCAAAGTAGGCTTAAAGAGAGGGATGCCCGAATCCTTAAGAGCTTTAAGGTCGATGCTCCAGAAGGTTGTTTTCAGGTGGATGTTCAAGGGCTCCTTGGTGAGGGTGCAAATGGAGAAGTCCATGCGGTTGCTGTGCATGAGGAGGGTAAGCCTGTTCAACAGTATGCGCTCAAGGTTGCGAAGGTTCCGCAACATCCGTGCCGTAATGACTATTTTCAACGTATGTTGAAACAGGAAGTTACAGTATTAAGGGAATGGAATAGACTAAATCCAGATGCTGAACTGGCTTTAGCTCGATTGATTAGAGGACCTTTTCTTATTGATCCCGATCGAATTGGTTTTTTGCAAGAGCGATATGGGCGTAATCTCTTTCAGGTCTATTCTGAGGGTTCTGCTGGGGGACTGTCATTAGAGCGTACAAACAGTTGTGCAGGTCAGCTCGTTCCAGCTTTACATGCCTTAGAACAAGAGGGTATGACCCACTCAGATATAAAACCAGAAAATATTCTATACGATGAAAGAAGAAATAGGTTTTGTATTGCTGATGCGGGTTCTTGTGTGTTAGGGGGTGAGCAACCGAATAGCCCAAATCAGTATGTTGTGAGCAGATGGTATCGAGGACCAGAAGTTGCTTACGGTAAGCCTTACGGTCCTCCTCTTGATAAATGGAGTTTCGGATGCACCTTATTTGAGATGTTTACGGGCAAAGCTCTTCTTCCCGCAAGCAATACCCCCGAGTTGAAAACGATGTTTCCTTCCTTGTTAGGGACCGCCCCTGACGGTTTTATTTCCAAGCCAACGACTCGATTTTCCTCGAGTGCGCCTCTTGATCATTCTAGACGTGAGTTTTTTGATGCAACACTTGCATCGAACAGTCCTACATCAGATGCAGAAAAGCATCGCGATTTTAAGGACTTTTTAAACGGAATTTTCAAATGGGAACCAGTGCAGCGTTTAACAGGAGCTCAGATGCTATCTCATCCTTTTTTAAGAAAAGAGGAGCCTGCTAAGGTAGGGGGAGGGATGGAAGCATCATCTTCCGCCGATTCTTCATAAAAAATAGATGGCAAGTGGGGGATTCTTTCGCCTAGATCTTCCACTTATTATCGACATAAACCGTATGTAGTAGTGTGAAAACCGTTTTTATCAGGATGGATCACTGAGCGCTGCATTCTTAGTCATCCTTTTATCCTGTGGTAAGGATTCCCTATCCGTTAAGGTCCGGTTCTACATTATATAGGCCGGGTTTTGGTGCTGCCTGTTTTTCAATTATGGAATCTAATTTTTTATTTTGGCTCATCTACGTCCTGGATCCTTCCTTCTTATTTTTATATAACTATACGGTATTCACACTGGTTAAGAGGATCCATGTATGTCTTTAGGGATGTCTAGTCCCCTTGCTAGCAAGTAAGAACGGGCTCCATCACCGGAGTTTTGTTTAAAAAGGCAGACCACCAGATACCAGAATCTACAGCCTGCTCAACTCTATGAGACCAGCCCCCCACAAGATCTGCACAGGCCAGCTGGAATGCCACTTTTTCTTCAATGGCTCGGGGACGAGGACAGTGGAGGATTCAGGTAGAAGATCTCATTTGTAAAGGTGCAGCTGGATAGGTCTATCCCGTCTGCTGTACTAGACGCAGTGTTATGGTTTTAAAGTAGGCTGTAAAAGTCAATCGCGTGTTTGATTGTATCCGTCGTCAAAAAGCTATAGAAGGTATCCAGAAAGAATCAGTTCTTTTAAACGCATTACAAGGGCAGCTTGCTTTCCCTTCTGTCTGTACCAAAGCTTTTGCTATAGGTTCTCATAGAGTAGGTTTCTTGGGAAAGTGCTATGATTGTAATTTATATGAACTATATAAGCGCGAGCCAGATGGATTTTCCTTGGGCCCCCCTACAAGAGATTGTGCCAATCAGATGGTAGCAGCCTTATCTGTACTCGAAAGGAACCGCATTATATACCGTGATGTCAAGCCTTAAAAAATTCTCTGTGATACGAAACACAACCGATTTGTTCTTGCTGATTTGGCGTCTTATAACCAAGGGTTAGTATTTGGAACTATACCCTATTTAAGATCTTTCTAACAAAAAGACTGTTTTCCTCATTCAAGTTCTTCCTCCTTACCCATTCCTTCTGCTGAGGTTCCTGTGCAGGCATTCTTTCCAAGAGAAATCCAGGGTAAGTCCTCCCCATCAGATTCATAAGCCGAGCAGCATTTCGAGAACTTTTTGTGTAGGACTTTATGCTGGGAGCCGAGTCCATGTTTAACAGCCGATCAAATACAAGTCTATCCTTTCTTAGAGAACAATGAACCTGTATTGGAAGTAACTCCCGAGGTACAAGACCTGCCTGTCAATAGGGTGTGGCAAGCGTCTGTTAAGGATTCTTGATAAAAAAATAGGTTGGAAATAGGGAGTTCCTTTATGGTATTTCCCTTCTATTTATTATGTTTATGTGGAGCTCTAGAGATGTCGCTATCGCCATTATCATCCATTCAGGCATCCCATTCCCTTTATCACCCCTATCCTGCTAGTCATCTTCACTCCGATGAGGGTGTTCGGGGCTGCAGCGGTCCGCAGATACTCGAGGTGGATCGATCTACGCATGTTGCAGGACCATCTTATAATGAATTCATGCCAGGGTGCCATGTCTTTCGGACCCAAGACAATAGAGGGAGTTGTCTAGAACCCCTCCGTCCTTCTGCAAGTTTTAGTGCGGTATTGAGTTTTCCCTCCGATGCACAAAGAGAGCAAGCAAGGCTTGCTGTGCCCTCTTTGCGCCTGGTACTAGAGCATCCTTGCTTTTCTCTTACATCTTTGACCGGAAGAGTTATTTGTGTAGAAGATTACGGACGTTTTTCTGATGATCCAAGCCTTTCTTCCGTTAGGGTTTTTATGGGGGATGCTTCATGGATTATGGGAATCATGAAGCTGAGTAAAAAAAATGAAGATCCTGCTGTTAATCGAAGGAATGGATTGGCTTGGAAAAGAGAGCTCGATGTGATTCACCGATTAAACGCTGCTGATCCATTGGATACCTTGCCGTTTATTCGTTTGATTGCCTCTTTTGCGTATACTCCCGGCCAGTATGGATCTATACGAAAAGTAGGTCTACAGAGTCTGGATGAACGTCTACGAATAGCGCCTGAGCTATACTGTTTGCAGTTTGCAAAGAGTGTAGCTCAGGCGCTTACTAAGGCTTATATTGCGCTCGAGGGTATAGGGGGATGTCATATTTATCCTACTGCTCACGATCTATTATGGGATCGGCTTGATCGTAAGTGGCGGATATTTCGTTTCGACTTTTCTTTAGATTCCACTCATTTTATACACGCAAATCAAAATTCTCAGCGTCCTTACATGGCGCCAGAGTTGTGCTTATGTGATGATGCCGATCATCATCCTGCCGATACATGGAGGATAGCTTGCCTTTTATTTAAAGCCGCAACAGGTGAGGTTCTGTTTCCTGCAAGAACGGATCTCGAATTGATCGCTATGGTAATACAACTACTTGGTCCAGTCCCTGGATGTTATCCGATCAAAGAGCAGTGGGAGGATTGTTTTCAGCCATGTCCAGACAAGGAATCGGGGTATGTCTTAAAAGAACAAGAGAGATTACTAGCACCTTTTATCCATCGAAAAGACTTTATATATCACCACCTGCAGCGTATCCAAATCAACAATCCCCCAGAAGAGTATGCTCAGTTTGAGGATCTATTTTATAAGTTGCTCCTTTTCAATCACCACGATCGATTAGTCTTAGCTGAAATGCAGTTTCATCCCTTTATTTCCAGCGCGCGATAACAGCGAAAAAGAGGGATCCAGATCAGTAATGCTAGGCGCTTAGTAATCGGTATTTCTCTTGCATCTCTGCAATTTGTTTATCGATTTGTAGGAGTTGGGAAGAGAGCTTGTTTACCACTTCAGCGGGGGCTTTTTGTAAGAACTCCGGGCTTGCGAGCTTTTCTTTCATTGAGGTGCTTTGATGCGATAACTTATCTTGCTCTTTGATTAGCCTCTGTTTTTCTTTTTCCCTCATCTCTGGTGGTAGAGGGATCATTATTTTCAGCGAATCAACGAGAGTTTCCGCTGAGAATGTCATAAGGGGTGCGTGATCTGTGAAGGTTAGGGTATCTATCTTTACAAGGGCCTGTAAAATTGATCGGTTTTCTTGTGCAGAGATCCAATAAGGATCTGTCGTTGCACCTATAACATATACATCGGATGATGTAGCAGGAGGTAGCTGCATTTCTGCACGGATATTCCTGATCGCATGTACGAGGGTGTTCATAAAGGTAAATGTGCTTTCAATTTGGATGTTGATATCCGATAGACTTACAACGGTTGGGTATGGTGCTTGCATGCAGCAGGCTGCCTGCATGGCTACATGAGCTTCTTGAGTATACGCGTCAGCAGAGGGATCTAGAATCATGCCAGCGAATTTGTCTTTGATACAAGAAAATAGCTCTTCGGTGATAAACGGTGTCATAGGATGGATAAGTCGTAGCAGAGAGCAGAGAGTGATACTTAAGATCTTTTGTTTATTGACTTTTTGCGCAGGTATATCGACTTTTCCCGAAAGAATGGGTTTGGACAGTTCGAGATAATATGCACAGAATTCTTTCCAGAAAAAATCATAGGCCGTTAGCGCTGCTTTATCAAAGTGGTAGTTGGTAAGATGGAGGTTAACCTCTTGGATAGTTCTATTTAGAAGAGATAAAATCCATTTATCTTCCAGTGTAAGTAGGTGGATGTCGAGCCCTTGTGCAAAGCTTTCCTTGGTAAGGCTTTCGATATTCATGAAGACAAAACGGGCGCCATTCCATACTTTATTGGCGAAGTTTTTAAACTCTTCAAAGCGTCGCCGATCTAAATCGATTTGCCTTGCTTGGGTTGCGCTGGCGCAAAGAGCCATACGCATAGCATCGGTGCCAAAATCCTTAATAATTTCAAGAGGGTCGATGACGTTGCCTTTGGATTTCGACATCTTTTCCCACTTATACTCCACCCCTGCAGGAATCGGCTTACCAAGGTCATAAGAAAGACGCTCCTGCCCTGTAATATAGGAGATAGATCCATCTTTACCGGTTTTCCAGTAGGATTTCCCGTAAATGAGGCCATGAAGGAATGTCTCTGCAAAAGGGGCTTGTTCGGTGAGATACGAGCCCATAAGAACCATTCTAGCTACCCAGAAAAATAAAATGTC
>CAMDPQ010000038.1 GCA_945905275.1 Chlamydia trachomatis | reverse complement strand
TTAAAAGTTTTTATATGTACTATTCAGATATATTAATCAAGGATAGGGTTTTTATCTTCAATATGCTGATGGTATCTTCTATATTGTGTTCAGGAGCCTTATGGGCGGCAGATTCCTTATTTCTTGCAGAAGAATCTTCTCCTGGTCCTAGGAAGTCTGGTCAAGAGATATCTAAAGAACTCGATAGCATTCAAATCGATTTTTACCTGGCTAAAGAGATGTTTATCCCCTGGTATACAGGACCTCTGATTACAGGTTCTGCAAGTAATCCTCCTTTTCGTCATATTAACATAGAGCCTTATCTGTTTTTAACGGTGAATCATGCCGTCTATAACGGACATCGTCATTCCGAGAATATCGATAATATCTATGTAGTGAACCCCTTATTCCTTTTTCAGGCAGGTTGAACCGATTAGCTGGATGTCACAGTAGCCCTTTCAGGGTGCATGCGCTGGCAGAATGATCATTCCGGTCAAGCGTTTGGAGATTTTCCCATCCAATTTGGGATTGAACTGTACACAGAAACTCCTTATGTCCCTAATTTCAGACTCGTCCTTGGAGAAGAGTTTCCAACAGGCGCATATCAGAAGTTGAATCCGAAGAGGTATGGGTTAGATGGGTCTGGGCAGGGTGTCTATTCAGCAATGCTTGGGCTCAATATAAGTAAAGGTTTTTGGAGCATCCCTCTGCATCCAGTGGCCTTGCGTCTTACTACCTTATATACACAGCCCAACGGCAAGGCTCATGTAAAAGGGCTTAATGCTTAGGGAGGAGATCATGGGACCCCAGGGCACTGTAAGTATGGGAATCACCTTTAGCGCTGACTTAGCTATTGCAATGAGTCTCAATCAAAAGTGGGTTGTTGCACCCGATATTGTCTATACATGCTCGACTAAAAGTACGTGTAAAGGCAATGCCGCTATCACGATTACAGGAGATGTAGCTCTTGTCGGGCTTCCCTCTTTAGATCAGATGTCTCCTTCTGTCGAATATAATGTAACGAGCTCATCAGGTTTTATCGGTCGAGTCTGGTTTTCAGTTATAGGGGGAAATAGTTCTAATTTTGCCGGCCTGGTGCTAGCTTATACCCAGTTATTTTAACCAATCAGCAGGCACTCATTTTTTTAGGTTCTTCTATAGCTGTTTTACAGGTCTTATCAACGAAGAGTGTTTAAGGGTTTCCCTGATTGTACATATTCTTCAATCTGTTCCAAAGAGAGTCCTTTTGTTTCTGGTATAAAGCGAAGGGTGTATAGGAGGCCGAGTACACAGATCGCAGAGTAAAAAAGAAATATATAAGAGACTCCAATCGATACTAATAAACTAGGGAAAGAAGATACAACTAGAGTATTGAATGTCCAGTTGCTCGTAGCTGCAAAGCTCATCCCTTGCCCTCTGATTTTTAACGGAAATATTTCGGATGCTAACACGAAAGGGACTGGTCCAAGACCGATGGCAAAAGCACTGATATATAGAAAAATGGCAATCGTGGCAAGGTACTGAAATATCGAACCGTCCATTAAAGTAAATATGCCGATCATTCCTAAAGAGCAAGCAGCTCCAAAGAATCCAAAGAGCAAAAGAGATCGACGGCCGATCCGTTCGATTAAGCTAAACGACACGCACGTCATCAGTGTATTGACTAACCCGACTCCCACAGTTGCCAGTAAGGTTGCAGATCGCGCTCCCATGTGCATGGCTTGAAAAATTTTCGGAGCAAAGTAGATAACTACATTAATACCGCTCATTTGCTGAAAGAAAAAAAGACTAACCCCTATCAGGAGGCAGGGCATACCCCGTTTCGAAAAGAGCTCCTTAAACACCCCTTGAGTAGTGGTGTGAGAGAGTGCATCTTGGATTTGATTGAGCTCTTTTTCTATTTTTTCAGGATGCGATTTTTTCCCGTACAGTTGATAGAGGACAATGCGCGCCTCTTTGTTTCGTCCTTTCATTAACAGCCATCGGGGGCTTTCAGGTAAAAAGAGGGATCCAATGAATAGGGCGCTAGCTGGTAGAAGGCCGGTGGCAAACATCCAGTGCCACGAGATCAATCCAGTCAGAAGTGCGCTAATAGCATAGGAAGATAGAATGCCGATTGTAATAGCTAGTTGAAAACAAATAACGAGTTTGCCTCTAATCTTTTCTGGTGCTGTTTCCGCGATATAAAGGGGAGCTATGACCACAGACATCCCAATTGTAAGTCCTAATAAAAATCTCGCTATACATAAAATAACAAAGGAATGAAATAAGACAATCCCTAGGGTGCCTATAGCAAATAGAATAGAAATGAAATAAAGGACATGCAGCCGCCCGATTCGATCGGCTAGCTTCCCTGTAAAAAAAGCAGAAAATAAAGCAGCCAATGGAAGTAGACCCATCATAAAACCAATTTCATAATGATGTAGCTGGAAATCTGTGGTAATATTATCGAGGACTCCAGCGATGATCCCTTCATCAAAACCGAAGAGCAACCCAGTCAGCGAGGCGATAGCCGCAATTAAATATATCATACAAATGCCTTTAGTTCTATTAGTATCTATTTACTGTTTAATACATGAAGAGCTTTTTATTTCCCAAATTAAATGTAGAGAAGCTGTAGAATCGACAATGTAAAGCTAATTCAATTTCGCTGCATGCACTCCTTTTTTTCTTGCCTCTTTTATCTGGAGGCAGTTAAAAGTAGTTGCTAAATGTACAAAAAATCGGAGATTTTCATGGACGCTGAGCTAAAAAAACAGCTAGGTAAGATAGCAAACACAGTAAGAGAGCTTTCAATGGAAGCGGTGCAAAAAGCCAATTCTGGGCACCCAGGTCTTCCTATGGGCTGCGCGGAATTTGGAGCCTATCTGTATGGTGTATTGCTCAGACATAATCCAAAGAATCCAAAGTGGCTTAATAGAGATCGCTTTATCCTGTCGGCAGGGCATGGATCTATGTTGCTTTATTCTCTATTGCATCTATCAGGCTTTCATCTATCTATGGATGACATCAAAGCCTTTAGACAAAGGCATTCTAAAACGCCAGGACATCCAGAGTTTCATATGACAGATGGGGTCGAGGCGACTACAGGACCTCTTGGTCAAGGTATTGGCAACGCTGTAGGCCAGGCTCTGGGCCTAAAGATCTTAGCGGAGAAGTTTAATAAAGATACCTTCCCTCTATTTACTAACAAGGTCTATTGCCTGGCAGGAGATGGATGTTTCATGGAAGGGGTGTCTTCTGAAGCCTCTGCGTTAGCAGGTCATCTGAAGCTGGATAATCTCGTTCTCATTTATGACGCAAATAATGTAACTCTGGACGGGTTTCTTAAAGACTCTGGTTCGGAAGATACTAAAAAACGATATGAAGCCTATGGGTGGGATGTCTATGAACTCGATGGTTATGATTTTGATGCGATGGAAAAGGTGTTTAACACTATCCATGATTACCAAATAAAACCGTGTTTGGTGATTATGACTACTGTTATCGGGAAGGGTGCGGCTACAAAATCGGGTACACATAAGGTTCACGGCTCTCCGCTCGGCGCTGAAGAAGTGGAGGCTACAAAAAAAGCCTTAGGATTGCCAGAAGAGGATTTTTATGTTCCTCAAGGCGTTTATGCGTATTTTGAGCAGAGGCTCGCTGGGGATGCGCAGCTAGAACAGAAATGGAAAGAGCAGTTCCGATCATGGTCTGAAAAGTACCCAGAAGAGTATAAAGTCTTTATGCATATGGTAGAACGGCATCTTCCGGAAAATCTCGAAGAGATCTTAAGAAATGTCGACATGAAGAATCCTATGGCCACAAGAAGCTCTTCACATAACGTGATTAATGCTCTTGCAGACGTGCTACCTTTTCTCTATGGAGGTTCAGCTGATCTATCCTCTTCCGATATGACCATGATGAAAAATTTCTCTATAATTAGTCCTGGTAATTTTAAGGGAAGGAATATTAAGTTTGGAATTCGGGAGTTTGCCATGGCAACGGCTGCAACCGGTATGTCCCAAACCCATATGTTTCTTCCTTATGTAGGGACCTTTCTGACATTTTCTGATTATATGAGAAATGCCATTCGTCTGGCGGCTCTATCGAAAGTCCCTGTGATCTATCAATTTACCCATGATTCGATTTTTCTTGGTGAAGATGGACCGACCCACCAACCGGTTGAGCATCTCGCATCACTCAGAGCGGTGCCGCAACTACAGGTGATTCGTCCAGCAGACAACTGGGAAGTGAAGATGGCATGGCTTGCAGCTCTTCGGTATAGAGGGCCTACAGCGATCATTCTGTCAAGGCAAGCCTTGCCAGAGCTAGAGGGAGCTAATATTCCTTACGAGCAGGGCATGGGCAGAGGTGCTTATATTATAAGGGGATCTGGGAAAAAGCCTGATTTCACGTTTTTTGCAACAGGCTCTGAGGTTTCTTTAGCCATTGATGTAGCTCTGGTACTTGAAAAAATGGGTAAGGCTGTACGTGTGGTTTCTATGCCTTGCTGGGAGATCTTTGAAACTCAGTCGGATGAGTATAAGCATTCTATTGTAGGAGGGGATCTCGGCCGCCGCGTGAGTATTGAAGCTGCGACCAGTTTTGGTTGGGCAAAATGGATCGGACTAGAGGGTATCGCTATTAGTATTGATACTTTTGGTGAGTCGGCTCCACAAAGTGACCTAGCTGCCGATTTTGGTTTTACAGTAGACGCCATCATTGCAAGACTTCTTGCATGAGAGATTTGCTTCTTCAGGCCTTAAAAAGGCAATCAATAGAAAGACCGCCTGTCTGGCTGATGCGCCAGGCAGGACGGTATATGATAGACTATCAGATGCTGCGTGCCAAGCATTCTCTGTGGAGTCTTTTTCATGATCCAGAGCTTGCCGCCAAAGTCACTATGCTCCCTATTGATCTGCTTAATGTCGACGCCGCTATTTTATTTTCTGATATTCTTGTCCTTGCCGAAGTATTTGGATGCAAGATCATCTTCCCTGAGCAGGGAGGGCCTTATGTGACTCCTTTTATCGACACCCTTACAGCAATAGAGAATCTGGTAGCTAGCCCTGCCCTAGAAAAATTACGCTATGTGGCTCACACGATTCAACTTGTTAAACCCACTTTAACCGTCCCTTTATTAGGTTTTAGTGCAGGACCCTTTACTCTTGCCAGCTATATGATCGAGGGCGCTGGAAGAGCCGGCTTTACCAAAACAAAATCCTTAATAGAACATCATGAGAAGCATTTTTCTCTATTACTAAACAAGATTGCTGATGCTTGCATCGATTTCCTCCGTTTGCAGATCCAGTCGGGTGCCGATGCTGTCCAGATTTTTGATTCTTGGGCTAGCGTCCTCAGTGCAGAGCAATTCCGACTTTTTTGCCTTCCTTACTGGAAAAAAATCATGGATGGCTTGAAAGATCTCGGTGTTCCTCTCGTGTTTTTTTGTAGGGACTCTCATCGGTTTGTGGCCGATATTGCCTCTATTGCTCCTCATGCCATTAGTATCGATGAAAAGGGGAGTATGGCAGACATTCGAAAAATCATAGGCCCTGATATTGCTTTACAAGGCAATTTATGTTCCCAGTTTCTGCGCGATGCAAGTCGTGATATGGTGATTCAAGAAACACAGAAGCTATTGCTGTCGATGGAGGGGGAAAAAGGGGTAATTATGAATCTGGGTCATGGTATTTTGCCAGCAACCCCCTTCGAAAATGTGAAGGTGTTTGTGGAAACGGTAAAAAAATTTAAGGGGACAATGTGTTAAAATGGATACATAAAAAATCTCTTTTCGTTTAGATCTATAAATAGATAGTCTAACGATAAGTAGGTTTCCTTTGCATCGAAATTGTGAAATTATAGGTGTTGCATCCGGCTGGGGATCCCAGCTACGAGGGTGTGAAGATGCTCCCGAAGTATTATATAAAAAGGTCGCTTTAAAAAGTTGCCGTGTAACCCAAAAATACCTTTGGGAGATTCTCTATCCTTTATTTCAAGCAAAACATCATCCCGTTGATCTCCAGGATGTCTTGCCTCTCATTACTGAGCTAAATGGGCATTTAAGTCATTCTGTTATAGCCGCTTTACAGCAAGGATATTTCCCTGTCGTCATCGGTGGAGATCATTCTATTGCTTTAGGGACATGGTCTGGGGTCAAGCAATCACTAGGCAAGGGTAAACAGTTAGGGCTTATCTGGATTGATGCTCATATGGACTGTCAAATCCCTGGCATAGGAAGCCCGTTTTGGAACGGCATGTCCCTTGCTGCTTTGTTAGGATGTGGTGACCCGGCTTTTATCCCAGCAGAGCAGGCTCATCCTATTTTACAACCTGAAAATGTCTGTTTAATCGGCGTCCGCTCGACGGATCAGAATGAAATAGAGCTTTTACAAAGAATGAAAGTACAAGTCTATACCATGGACGAGGTGAAAAAACAGGGCTTTGTGGAGGTCATGCAGGATGCGATTAAGATCGTGACAAAAAATACGGCTGGGTTTGGGGTAAGCCTTGATTTGGCAGCGATCGATCCTAAAGAAGCACCTGGCGTATCGAGTCCTTTGGGTGGTGGTATTGTCAGTTCAGATTTATTAAAAATGCTTGCAGCGGTCACCGATCACTCTGCCCTCAAAGCCTTTGAAATTGTCGAGTATAATCCCCATAAAGACCGGGATGAACGAACAGCCTGCCTCTGCCTGGAGATTTTAGGGAGAATCATGGGCCATGGTAAGCCCAAAAAAACATAGATTCTTTACCAGGATGCTAGAGGGGGCATAGAACATAAAATGGCTTCTGGATTGCCTCCAGAAGAGAAACCAAACTTGGTCCCTCGATCATATATAAGGTTGAACTCTGCATAGTGAGCTCTGATCTGTAATTGCTGTTTTTTGTCCTCTTCATTAAATGGACTTGCTACCCGTTTCTTATAAATGGGTAGGATAGCATCTAAGAACGAGTTGCCGATATGCATCCATAGCATTTTGTCCTTTTCAAAGTCCCCTGTATTATAATGATCAAAAAATAGCCCACCTACACCTCGTTCTTTTTTTCTGTGGGGTATGAAAAAGTATTCTTTGGCTTGAGCAGAAAACGTAGCATATAGATCCTGTCCAAACGGATCTAAAGCTGTTTTAGCTACATGATGGAAATGGGTCGTATCTTCTTCGATCGCAGGTCCCATGGGTGTAAGATCAAAGCCTCCACCAAACCAGGTTTTTTGCTGGGTTTCTATAAAGCGAATATTCATGTGGACAGTCGGGGCGTGGGGATTATGCATATGGGTTATTAGGCTGATCCCTGTAGCAAAAAAAGGGCCAGAGCTATCTTGCATAGGGAATTGGGGCCCCATCACACCAGACCAGTTAACCGCGGCTTTTTCAAAGATATCGCCACGTAGTACTGAGATTTCTCCACCACCACCTGTTGTATGATCCCATAAGGTACGTGAAAAACGTTTTTCCGGTTCAAAGGCTTCAAATGCATGAATAATCTGATCACGTAAGTTTTTCAGAAAAGAAATTAACTCTTGTCTCCTATCCATAATAGCTCCTATCCTGCCATATAGCATTTATCAAGGATTCTAAGCTGCTATGAAAAAAAAACATATACTAATTCTAGGTGCTGGCATATCAGGGCTTTCTGCCGCTTGGTATTTATCGAAGGTGGCTCCCGAATATCAGGTGACGATTTTAGAAAAACAGCATAGAGCCGGTGGATGGATTGAGTCCATCCATGATCAAGGCTTTCTTTTTGAAAAAGGGCCAAGAATCTTTAAGGCCTCAAAGAGTCAGGCTCTTTTGGGTCTTATTGAGGAGCTTGGGCTTGCAAAAGAGGTGATTACCTCTTCAGCCTCCGATCGGTATATTATGTCTCACGGACAGATGCATAAGCTGCCTCAGGGGATTTGTTCTTTTCTAACCTCTTCTTATACGCGGGGCATGCTTTTTAATCTCGCTACTGAAGTTTTAAAAAAACCGTCTCTAATTGCTGACGAAAGTATAGAGGCATTTATCACCAGACGCTTTGGATCTGAGGTGTTGGATAAGCTCTTTGATCCTCTTGTCCAAGGGATTTATGCAGCAGCACCTAGTGAACTATCTATACAGGCGTGTTTTGGCAGGCTTAAGCAGTTAGAGCAGCAGCACGGTAGTATCCTCTTAGGTTTTTTAAGACACATGCTTGATAAGCCCTGTGCTTTAAGCAGTATTGTGCGACCTAAGGCCCTCTTTTCTTTCAGGGGAGGGGTAAATGTTCTTGTAAATGCGTTAGTCAGCCAGATTCCCTATCCTATAGAGTATGGTCAGCAGGTCCAAGATGTTTCGATGTCAGAAAAGGGGTATGTAGTGAATACGCTAGATCGGCAATGGGAGGCAGATACTATTTTTTGCGCCCTGCCGCCAACGGATGCAGCGGCTATACTACAGGAATCTGCGCCAGAGGTAGCACGTGTTTTATACTCGATTCCTTCTTCACCGATCACGAGTATTCTTGTGGGTTATCATGATGATGTGTTGTCTTATAATGGACTCGGATATCTTGTATCTTCTAAGGAAGGCAGTCCGATCCTTGGCACTGTCTTTGATTCTAAGGCTTTTCCTGGGGATAGACAAGATCTGTTGCAGACAAAAATGACAGTGATGGTAAGAGGGATTGGATATAGTGAATCTGCTATACATGACTTAGTCGATCAGGCTATAAACAAACCATTGCATATTGCTCATTCGCCCGATTTTTGCCAGGTTATTACGTGCAAAGAGGCCATCCCTAAATATCTAGTGGGCCATCAAAATACGATCAATATTGCAATCGATCAGTTAAGCCAGCAGCTGCCTAATTTCTTGCTGTTAGGTAATTATATTCAGGGGGTCTCTGTCAGTGATTGCATAAGAAGAGCCCAGGAGACTGTGCTCAAGTATCTGAATTGAAGTCAGATTCTGCAATTGGCCTGGCTTCTCAGGGGTATTGAATTGCAGGCTGCGGATAGATCGACGTGTAGATCTTCTCTCATGGAAGCTGGTTACCTAAGGGAGCCAATACGTAGTCCGGCTCACTCAGGTGAAGTAATAAACAAAGCCGATGTTTAGTCTACATCATCCATACACACCTCATGCGGATGAGGACATTGATCGTGTTGTACTAAGATCCATTCAGAGAGGGGTTCTTCCGTGCATGAGAGAGGCGAATCCTCTGGATCCTCTGTAATAGTGACAGTCTTGAGTTTGGATGCGGAGTGTGATGTGAGCATCCTAGGTAGGATATGGCCTGTCCCAAGAATCATCAAGGTGCCTAATAATGCCATAGAAGAAATAAGGGGATTTGCTTTCATTTGCGAGGCTGCTCTATCAAATATTTTTCTTAGAAAGCTGTTACATGCTTTGGCAGCGGATACTGGTGATCCATGAAACAGGGAATGGGAGAATAGGCTGTTGCTAATTGACATAGTTCCTCTTTTTAATTGAATTAAGTAATTATTATTATAAAATAATTAGTTTTAATTTACAATGAAAAAATTTTAGATAAAAAGTAGAATTAACTTGCAAATCTCTTGGTATGTAAACTTTTATTGATTAAGATCGAGAAAGGGTCATGAATGCCCTATACACCCGTCCTACCGATAGGCACCTTTTCCATAAAGCTTTAATCAGCGCTCTACCAAAAAGAATCGCAGGGGGGCGTATGATCAGATTAGGTCCCCAGCTTGGTTTTAATAAAAGGGATCTGCTTTTTCTATCAAAGATCGATAGGGTAGGAATCCACAGACTAGAGGCTAGATGTCCCGTACTTGCGTCATTACCTATGTAATATCCTGACTCATAAATAAACTGGGTAAGGTTCATCCAATCCAGGGCTAGCGGTTTATTAAGTCCTTCTGTTTGCAGTCTGGCTTTCCACTCGGCTAGTTCAATCGGAGGGAGGATGAACTGGGGGCTAAAACCGTCCTGTTGGAGTTTTTTAGCCAGGGCTATAAACTTGGCTGCCGGCCAGTTTTTCCAGGCATTCGCGCTTAAAGGGTGGATGACTACACGACGAGAATAAGCCCGAAATAGCCAGTTGACAGGGATCTGGAGGCCTATATCCATGCTGCAAGGAGCCGGTGATAGCAGGCGCTTGCTGACTTCGTGCATATTCAGTGCAAAGGTTTTATCTAACGCTAGGTCCTTTTTATAAATCAGTTCTACATGAGCCGGGTATTCTGACATTTTAGACCCAGGCGCGTGCTGCTGGATAATGATTTTATCAAATAAAGCAAAGAGTGGAGCTATTTCTGCCGGGTACTTATTTACAGTGACCCAGGGGAATAGAGGCTGTAAATGGATCAGGAAATCATTATATAATACAACACGATGACCTTGGCGGGCAAAGTTCTGCGCAATAACCATCATCCATAATGCATCACCCAGGCCTGTATTGGCTATGATGGCAACGTGAGATGGGTGATGAGGCATAAAGGCTTCTTCTTGTGCTTTCACTGGTACTCTATTAGCAGTAGTATAGTGTGGGGCATAGGTCTTCTCCCGCTCTATCTCCGAACACGATTCCTGCTCTTTTTAGGCTATGTGTATGGGGGTCTTTTGGTTCTAGGCAATATAATGCTGGGCCAGCAGTAAAGGCAATCATAAGTACCGAAATATTTTTCTGCATAAATAGAGATTGTAAGGGCAGGATGACACTAGATGATACAAAAAGAGCGTTACCTGCTGCTTTAGGAAGTAAAAGCTCTTCCGGATCGATGGTATGCGGAGTTAGCAGAATTAAGAAAGCCCCAAGCGTGGGTCTTATCGAACTGATTTCTTGCAGAGTGTTATCTTCTTTAAACGGGCAGTCTTGTAATGTGCCTGTACGTATATATTGATCGTACGCTAGTTTAATCGGATTTTTTCGCAATAGGTGATAAGCTGTCTCAGCGAGTTGTTTTTTTGCGCATATTTTTTTGATGTCTACTCCGTCTTTCCATAGGTTTTTTCCGTAATGAAAAAGACTTTCATTCGACGAAAGGGAAAGGGGGTTTCTACCAGTCGGATTAACCCGTTTGATAAGAGTGTTTTCTACGCTTGTGAGGATTGTCTCACATTCTTGTTCTGAAAACAGGTCATAAAACTCGATCATCCCGGTTTTATTAAAATGCTGAATATGTTCTTGGGCTAAGGTAAATTTCATATTTTCTCTTGGAACTGGATGTTTTTAATTCTTTCTAATGCTGTATAGACCTTTGCAGGATTTGTAAAGGCAGAGAGTCTGATAAAGCCTTCCCCATGAGTCCCAAAGCCGACCCCAGGTACGGCAATCAGCTGACATTGGTTGAGTAAAATATCAAAAAATTCCCATGAAGAAAGGTCTTCAGGGACTTTCCACCATATGTACGGGGCATCGATCCCTCCGTAGCAGGTAAATTGCAGGTTCGTTAGACCTTGGCGGAAAATCTGTGCTGCTTGCAAGTAGTTTTTAACTTGTAAAGAGGTTTCTTCTCGTCCTTTGGCTGTAAAGACGCTTTCTGCTCCACGCTGTATTGGATAGGAGACTCCATTCGATTTAATGGATTGTCGTTTCTTCCATAGTGAGTGGAGAGGAATAGAGTCATTGCCTTGAGAGACTTTAATGCCTTTCGGAACGATTGTATAGCCGCAGCGTAGGCCTGTAAAGCCTGCCGATTTAGAAAAGCTGCGAAATTCTAAGGCTACAGTATCTGCTCCGGGGATTTCGTAAATGCTTGCAGGTACATCGGAGCTTGTAATAAAGGCGCTATACGCGTTGTCGTATAAAATGATCGCTTGATGTTCGATGGCATAATTAACAAATTCCGTGAGCTCTTTTTTATTCATAGCAACCCCTGTCGGGTTGCTAGGGGAACATAGATACAGGATATCTATGTTTTCTCTTGGAATAAGCGGCAGGAATCGGGTCTCTTCCGTGCAGGGCATGAGGATCACCTCTCTACCTGCCATTAAAGAAGAATCTAGGTATACAGGATAGGTGGGGTCTGGGATGGCAACCTTGCTTGTTGCATCAAAAAGTTCTAATGCGTTTGCGATATCTGTATTAATCCCATCCGATATAAAGACTTCATCGGAATGTATCCTTAGGTTCCCATATTCATGCTCTACAATAGCTGCCCTAAGAAATAGGTATCCTTCAGAAGGACCGTATCCGCGGATCGAAGTGGGTGAGGCCATCTCCAAGGCAGCCTGTGAAACGGCGTCGGCAATAGAGGGGGCTAGTGGTAGTGATACATCGCCAATTCCTACGTTAAGAATCTCCATATTAGGGCTTTGCAATTTCAAGTCCGATAGTTTTTTTTCGATGATAGGAAAAATGTATTCTCTGCGGAGCTTTTGGAAATGGGGATTGCTTTTTACCATAAAAGAAAAATAAATGGGGGATTAGGTGTGTAAATTTTAGTTTTCAAAAGATTTTTTTTTGATAAAACATTACCATTAGAATAACAATATAATAAAGCGCGATCTTGCAAAAAAAACTTATGAATGCTCTACAAAACCTCATCGATAAAAGCTCTGAAGTGGAAACGAAACTAGGATATACCTTTCAGGATAAGCAGCTGCTTGCCTTAGCCTTTGTTCACAGATCATACTATAATGAACACAGGCAAGAACTTATAGACCATAATGAAAGGCTTGAATTTCTGGGAGATTCCATACTGGGGTTAATGGTATCAGAATATCTGTTTTGTCACCTGCCAAAAGAAAATGAAGGGCAATTATCTCACTTAAAAGCTCATCTAGTAGAGGCTGCTATGTGTGCTGTGTATCTGCAGAAACTGGATGTAGGTAGTTTTCTTTTGTTAGGAAAGGGGGAAAAGATGAATGATGGAAGGGGCAGGGAGACGATTCTTTCAGATCTCTTTGAAGCTCTTTTAGCCTCTATTTACCTCGATGGGGGAATGGAGATAGTCAAAGGTTTTTTTTGGTTCCACTTTCATGAAAACGTGCAAGATTATTTAAAAGACCCCTTGAGAAATTGGAAGGCAGAGTTTCAAGATTATTGTCAGAAAAAATACCAGAAGCCTCCGAGTTATAAAGTGCTAAAAGCATTTGGACCTGATCATAATAAAAAATTTGAAATAGCAGCGTGTATCGAGGATCAAGAAATTGGTGTCGGATCTGGATCCTCTAAAAAAGAAGCTGAACAGAATGCAGCAAAAGAGGCCTTAGAAAGGCTTAAGGCAGAGCATAATGGCAAAGACGAAAGTGATGTGGAGCTGCAGTGAGTGCGGTCATCAACAGCCTAAGTGGTCGGGTAGTTGCTCCATATGTAATAAATGGAATACCTTCGCTGAAGAGCTAGGTGTTATTACCTCAGGGAAAAGGTTTGAGATCGAGGGTAAAACAGCTAGTCGCCCTTTAAGAATCGAGGAAGTAGATCTTGCTCCGTGTAGACGGTTTACAACCAATATTAAGGAATTTGATCGCTTGCTCGGTGGCGGCATTGTGTCCGGTTCGCTTACTTTGATTGGTGGGGATCCAGGGATTGGTAAGTCTACGCTTTTACTCCAGATCTCTGATAGTCTAGCTATGCAAGGTCTTACGGTTCTTTATGTCTGCGGGGAAGAGTCTGTCGAACAAACAGTCCTGAGAGCAAAGCGTCTTGGCATTAAAAGTGATACACTATATTTGTTCCACGAGACTCTATTTTCTGTGATCAAAGCGCAGGTGGAGAAACTAAAGCCGGATATCTTAATTGTTGATTCGATACAAATTATTTACAAATCAGAGATCCCTTCCTCCCCCGGAAGTGTGGCGCAAGTGCGTGAGCTTGCGACCGAGTTTATGCACATGTCGAAAGGGATGGGTATCTCTACATTTTTAATTGGGCATGTTACCAAATCTGGAGAAATTGCAGGTCCTCGGGTATTAGAGCATATTGTAGATGCAGTTTTAGATTTTGAGGGGGATCGGCATCATGGATACCGGATCCTTCGTGCGGTAAAAAACCGCTTTGGACCTACAGATGATATTGCACTTTTCCAAATGGATGCTGGGGGTTTATCAGAGGTGGGTAACCCATCGGTTGTTTTTTTACAGGAAAGAATCCGAGAAAATTCCGGTTCTGTCATTATCCCTACTATTGAAGGGTCTAGAGCTTTTCTCGTGGAAATACAGGCTCTTGTAGCTCCTTCTGCTTTTGCTACGTCTTCAAGAAAGTCTACAGGAATTGATGCCAATCGCCTTTCTTTGTTACTTGCTGTTTTAGAAAAAAAAGTAGGCTATCAGCTCCATCACTGTGATGTATTTGTCTCGATTGCCGGGGGGTTAAAGATCTTAGAGCCGGCTGTCGATTTAGGCATTGCCCTTGCTATACTCTCTTCTTTTGGTAATCGCTCTCTTGATCCCGATACGGTGATTTTTGGTGAGGTAGGTCTCGGTGGGGAGGTGCGGAGTGTGCCTAAGGTAGAAAGTCGTATTAAGGAAGCGATACATATGGGTTTCACCCGTTGTGTCCTTCCTAAAAAAAATATGGCAGGCCTTTCCAAGGCTCTTACCGAAAAAATCGAACTGTTCGGTGTAGAAAGAATAGAAGAGGCGATAGATGGACTTGTTCGGTGATTTGCATTTGACTGTGGGAGCTCGGAGCTCTGCTTTATCGCGAGCTCAGGTTCAGGAAGTCCTTCTGTTATTGCGGATCCATCATCCCGCCGTGGTCTTTATTCCAGCATGGGTGGCAACCGTTGGCGATCTCGATTTATTGCAATCTTTAAAAGAGATGGATAAAACAGATTTCTTTACTCGGGAAATCGATCAGATGTTGCTACAGGGTCATATAAGGATTGCTATCCACTCGGCTAAAGATCTTCCGGCGCCGTTACCTGAAGGGCTGTGCTGTGTTGCTCTAACACGCGGTGTAGATTCTGCCGATGTCCTTGTCTTGCGTGAGGGGGACGCTCTCATGGCCTTGCCGACGCAGGCTAAGATCGCAACGTCTTCTATCCGTAGGGAGCTCATGATAAAACAGATCCGTCCTGATATCCAATGTATTGAGGTCCGAGGTCCTATTGACCGGCGCTTAGAGTTTTTAGATCAAGGGGACATCGATGGTTTGGTTATGGCAGAAGCTGCATTGATTCGTCTGCATAAAATGCAAAGAAATAGAATCAGGCTGCCGGGTCTTGCGGCCCCATTTCAAGGGCAGCTTGCGGTTCTTGCCCGGGTCGGGGATCAAGAGATTTCTAATCGGTTTCAGTGTATTGATGTAGGAAGTCATCTCATTTCATGAAGCAAGTATTGTATCTTGGTATAGACCCTACACATTTCAAGACAGATGGACAGGTTATTCACTATCCGATTATTCGTATTGTTCCAAGATCTGAGGATGATCCAGGGGTAGTGGCCTTATTTGAGAATGTTCGCCAGTATACGCATATCATTTTTACGAGTAAAAGTGCTGTATGTATTTTTTTTCTGTATATGGAAAAAAAAGGGATGCATCGCTCGTGCTTAATGAGGGTGCAGATGATTGTCATTGGGGAAGTGACCGCCCTTCATTTACGACGCCACGGTTTTGAACCTGTAATCATAGCGAATAATACGACCCAGGAAGGGATTATAGAAGCATTGGATGATTTACATTGGGAAGGGGTGTATTTTTTGTTGCCTAGATCCTCCCGTTCAAGGTCGGTACTTGTGGATTTTTTCGATCAGAACCACATTCGCTATGATGCGGTAGATCTGTATGATACTGTCATAAGTGAGATTGCACCTATCCCTAACGCGGAGTCTATGGATGAGGTTGTTTTTACAAGTCCTAGCTGTGTAGAGGCCTTTTATTCTTTATACGGGTATATTCCGGAGCTAACAAGGTGTATTGCCATCGGTCCGATTACGCAGGAGGCCTTAGAAAGGAAGAGAGTTGGGCTGTAGTCATCATGCACTCCCTTTGGCAAGCAACGGATATGTAAAATACATCCTGCTCATCCAAAGGGAGTAAAAGAATCTGGCTTATTTACGAATTTGAAATTCTTGTTTTTTTGGATCGAATTCCATCCCCATTTTTTGATAAAACCCAAAGGCGCTTGCTAATGGCGTAGTAGCAAGCGTTGCGTCTCCTTTTAATTCATCAGTGAGACTATGGAATAAGGCAGCTCCCACTCCAGGTGTTCTTTGGTCTTTGCATCCAGAAGCACCAGTGGTGTTTATAGAAACATTTTTAGGTGCGGACGCCATCCCATCAATATACCGTTCAGCTGGGCTACGTCTTCCCAATGTGCTTACGCACAGGCCTTCTACTTCATTAGATTCTGATGTAAGAGTAATCAAGACTTGTCCTTTTGGTGATTTGATGCTGCCCTCCATATAAGAAAGAACATCTAGATAATCTTTTCCACTTTTTTTAGCAGCCATAAAATCATCTATAGCTGTTGGACTCGGGCTGTTATTTTTAGTTTTTCTGGCATCTGCTATTTGTCCGTTCATCTGCTCTCGCCAGGCGCTTATAAGGCTTACAACTTTTTTCTGAGTTGCTTGGTCGGCGGATGCTAGAGGTATTTGTTGAGTGACAAGTCTTGAGGGTGACGTTGGTGCTGAAGAATTCGTGCATGCTGCCATAATATGCTCTTTATTTTGTTTAGTTAAAAATATAATTTAAAAAAAAATTGATTTTATTACTTTATCTACATTGAATGTAAATTAGAAGTGTTTTTTTTATAAAAATAATACTATAACTTTATTGAGTTAGCGGAGTGTTCTAGATTTTTTTTCAAGAGCTTAAAAAACCAATCTTCCGATACGTGATGTAAAGTGAGCGTAAAAATTGCTGCAGAAGGTTTTTTTTAGGGTACAATTCGATGGAAACTGGGTGGATAGAGGAGGGGGCCGTTTCCAAATACTCTGATTTAGAGCACCTATGTAGAAGGGTCTCTCTTCGATTCTATGCTGAATCGCTGTAAAAGTTGTGTAGGATTTTTTTGCGCGGATTGTCTTAAATGATCCTTATACATATGATGCTCAATAAATCTATTTTTGGAGATACCTTCCTATGATCATAACACATAAATTACCTGATTTATCTTTTGACTTTGGAGCTCTAGAGCCAGTGATTTCTGCAGAAATTATGCAGTTACACTACTCTAAGCACCATAACGCTTATGTGACTAATTTAAATATTGCGTTAGAGAAACATCATGAAGCAGAGTTGAAAGGGGATGTAGCCTCTATGATTGCTCTTGAGCAATCGATTAAATTCAACGGCGGTGGTCACGTTAATCACAGTATTTTCTGGACAAACCTTGCTCCAGTTTCTCAAGGAGGAGGAGGTTTTCCTGCCGGTGATTTAGCTAAGGAATTAGAAAAAGAATTTGGATCAATACAAGGATTTATCGATAAATTTTCAGCCAAAACCGTTGCGATTCAAGGCTCTGGTTGGGGGTGGCTTGGGTTTCATAAGGCTTCTGCTAGTTTAGTTATTACGACCTGTCCAAATCAAGATCCCGTGAGCATGCAAGAGTTCATTCCTCTTTTAGGTTTAGATGTTTGGGAGCATGCTTACTATCTGCAGTATAAGAATGTTCGTGCGGATTACGTTAAAAATATTTGGAATATCGTGAATTGGAGAAATGTGGAAGAAAGATTTCAATTAGCTCGTAGTTAAATGAAAATATTTTCTTATTAATTTATTGTAATTCTTGTTTTATTTGATTAATTTTGCTATTATTCCTCTAATTGCAAAACAGATATTAAGGTAGTTTTTATGGGTTTGTTTTCTAGGCAAAAGCCTAAAATTAAGGTGCAGACTACAAAGAAAGATGGGTTTAGCGGTTGGGTTAAGTGTACTCATTGCAGCGAAATGATTCACGCAAGTGAACT
>CAMDPQ010000037.1 GCA_945905275.1 Chlamydia trachomatis | reverse complement strand
AGCAGGTATTTCTTCCCTTTTTTCTGTCTGCTTGCCTTTCTGTCTTTTTAAACGCCAGTTTTCGTAAGGGCGCATAAGAAAAAGAATAAGCAGACCGAATAAACCAAGTAACATCCCTATAAAAAACCATTTGCGAGGACTACGGCCCTGTTTTTGTGCAAAGTATGCGCAGATAGAGCCACAGATAGCCCATATGATAAGAGTGAAGAAATCTTTTGCCATTTTTATGTACCTATGAAAAACACGATATATCTAAAGAGAATCTATTGGAACAAATGTTTTTTTTTATATAGTAGTTTACTTCAAATGGATTAAAAATACGAGGAGGAAATCGATGCATAGCCCACTACAGCATATAGATACAAAAGAGATAGAGTTGCCTGATACTGTGTTCGTTCGTGATATTGAAGGAAAAGTGTTTCAGTCTATTGTGGTTCAGTGTTTAGCCGGAATTGAGGGAGTCGATTCCTTGGAAGGGAATTTTCTCGATAGCCTTTTAGGTAGGGATTCTATGGAAAGTGTCCGAGGCATTTCAGTTGAACAGGATCCAAAAAAACATTCCGTTAGTATAAAGATCGAGCTCAATGTCGCCTATGGGGTGTGTATCCCTCAGAAAGCAGAAGAAGTACAGATGAAGATTCTCCAGGAGATTAGTCTGTATACCGGCCTGCATGTCTCTCATGTGCATGTGATTTTTAAGAATTTAATCGCACCAAAACCGAGACCAGCGACAGAGGACTGCTCTTTTGCAAGTACCATGCTCGATACAATGGCCAAACAGTCATATAATGAATTTAGTGAAGAATTTTAAGGGGAGGGTTCTATGAGAGCATCCAGCGTATTACTGTCTGCTTTTCATTTCATTCAGGCTCTTTTGCTCATGATGAGCGGAATATTTTTTTTAATCCTGAGTAAGGTGCCTCACGTAAAGCTGGCTCTTTGGAGGCTGTTTGACGACCGTCCGGGGATTTTTTTCTTGATGGGGATTGGGTTGCTTTCGATAGGAGCTGTTTTTTTTATCATGATGTTTACGTTATATAAAAAAGCCTTCTATCAGGTTAAAATGGGATCTTCGCAGATCGAGGTCGATCCTGCCCTAATCCGCTCTTATGTTCTGTCTTGTATGACAGGTCTGCATAAGGATAGGCATCCTTTTTGTGAAGTCGTCGTTCATAAGGATCAAAAGCTTGAAATATTCACTAAAATGTCTATTTCCTCGATAGAAGAGCAGGAAAAGAGACTCGGGGATTTAGAAGAGAAAATTAGTCATGTACTAAGAGAGAATTTAGGCTATAAACAAGAGTTTTTACTCACTGTGTCGGTAGAAGAATCCTAGAAGGCTATATACCCCTTCTAGGATGATTGTATGTATTTTAGAAATCAAAACGCGCTTTTGCAGTCACTCCTTGTGTCGTGAGATTCCCTTGTCTATTCTGGAGGCAGAAATCAAACTGGTTTTGGTCAAACCAGACCTGTTGCTCCCAGCCTACCTGCAGAGAAAAATGATATCTGTCCGCACAAAACCACTCTTCTTTCCGTATGCCCAGTTGCATTTCTAGAACGGGTTTGACTGTGTGGATCACATCTTCTACATGATAGATAGCGATTTTAGGATCGCTTATGGTGTCTTTGCGCTTTACTGTGAAAGCACCCCATAACGAGGAGATTCCTACATCGGCAAAAAGACTCCAGGTGCCAGGTAAATGCCATGTGGTATCCACGCCACCCATGGGGCCTACTCCCCAGAAATCATTTGTATTGGCAGACTCTATGTTTGAGGACCCGATCACATCATAGTCTACATCAAGTGATTGCTTTTGCCATGTTCCTTTTAAACCGAAAAAAGGTCGGAGAGATAGGAATTTACTAATATAAAAGTTTCTTCCAAGCTCCCAGTCGATGACATTAAAATTGAGACTCCAAGAGGCTCGGGCGGATTGTAGAGACTCAAGAGAGGTTAAAGCAATAATGTTGTTTACGAGGATAGAGTCCTTAGAGGAGTGGACAGTCTTATGGTTGTGATGGGGATTTAGCCACGTATAATTCATGTACATATCCCATTTATCATGGCCGAAGTCAAAGCCAATGCCCCCTTTAAATCCTGATGTATATTTAAAGCGTGGGGAGTATCTATGTCCTTTTTCTATCGACGAAGAGGTTGTAACTTCTAAGCCTGAGATCGCAAAGCTTAAGTTATCTTCGCGTGCGGTCCAATACAGGTAGTCCCCTGTGAGGTAGACTCCACATCCCTCTATCACCCGCGGGCCAGCACTTGGGGTAATATCTCCAAAGGCTGTAGTATGAGAGGTGAGTTTTCCTTCAGGAACTTGTATCGTTTGAGAGTCGGCACAGACCATCAAGCTGATGGCAAGGCTGGGTAGAATCATAGAGAGTACTCGATTTTGCATAGAAGCTGCCTTGGGTTAAAATAGAAAATGGCACTATACAAAATACAGACAAAAAAAATCTTCAAGAATATGAAAGATTAGGGGCTGCGTGAGATAAAGTCTCTGAGAGCTTGGATGTCTTTCTGGGTGATGCCCTGTACCTCAGCAAGCTGAGCATCGGTGGCTTCTTTTATTTTTATAACGCTTCCAAAATGGGAGAGTAGGTTTTTTCTTTTGACAGGACCAATCCCTTGGATCCCTTCCAAAGAGGTTTTAATCGTTCGTTTAGAACGGCTTTTTCTATGGAAGCGGATGGCTGTATCGTGCGCTGTATCACGGACTGTTTGTAAGAAAAATAGCATCTGCGAGCGCAAAGGTAAAGATACTGGATCCTCTCGATTTGGCAGAAAGACCCTCTCTAAGGTCATCCCTTTATCATGTCTTGCTCCCTCTTTGGCAAGAGAGATTACATCAACACTTGCAATATCGAGTTCTTTTAAGACAGATAAGGCCACATTCAGCTGGCCCCTGCCTCCGTCGACGATGATCAAATCGGGCAGAGCATCATCCTCGTTGGTTTTACTCAGCCTCCGTGATAGAGCCTGGCGCATAGCTCCATAATCATCAGACTTATCAATCCCTTTAATATGGAAATAGCGGGTCCGTTTTTTATCTCTTTCTCCATCTACAAACGAAATCAGACAAGCGACAAGATCGCTGCCGCTGATGCTTGATGTGTCAAAACATTCAATGCGTCTTGGATACCTGCTAAGACCTAGTTGATCTTGCAAGTCCAGTAAGGTTTTTTCTTTGATTTCTTGATGATTTTTGTGCTGGGCAAAGGTGGCTTTTGCATTGTGCAATGCCATCGTAACTAACGCCAGTTTGTCCCCTTTTAACGGGTAAGAGATCTTGATCTTTTTCTTATTCTCGTGACTGAGTACATCTTCTAATAAAGGGATGTCTGCACAGCCTATGCCGATGAGGATTTCATCTGGCACCTGCCCTGCTCTTTTGTAGTTTTGTAGGATAAACGACGAAAAGATCTCTGCATCCTCCTGGACTACATGGGAAAAAGAAAAATATTCAGATCCTGTCAGCTTGCCGTCTCGAAAGAGTAGCTGCATCAGAAGTACTTTATCAGCCTCCCTGTAGATAGCAAGAGCGTCTATATCTTTACCGCTGGCTTGAAAAACCAACTGCGTATCGCCAACAACATGCTCAATTTGTTTGATCGTTTTTAGGATAGAGGCTGCCTTTTCAAACTCGAGATCTTCAGAGGCTTTTTCCATTTCTCTGTGCAGTTGTTTAATGATGCCTGTATCTTGGCCACGAAGAAAACGGATGGCCCCTTGCACATAGCTGTCATATTGCTCTTCTGTGCACAGATTCATGCAAGGGGCAATACACCGTTTCATCGCATATAATAGACACGGTCTTATCCGTCGTTTCAGCTCATCATCAGAACATTGTCTCATCGGAAATAATCGGACCAGCAAGTCATAGATCTGCCTTGCAGCAAAAGCACTTGTATACGGCCCAAAATAAAGTCCTGCTTCCTTAGCTTCTCCTTTATAACGGACGAGCTTCAGCATAGGCCATTTTTGCTTGGGATTGATGAATAGGCTGATATAGGACTTATCATCTTTTAAGATCGCATTGTATTTCGGTTGGTGTTTTTTGATCAGCGTATTTTCTAGTAGCAGCGCCTCTTTTTCGGAGCGGACAACGATCGTTTCGATCGTTTCGATTTCAGCGACAAGAAAAGGGATCATAGCCCTCGAGTCCCTGCCCTCTGTAAAGTATTGTTTGACCCGTTGTCGAAGTACCTTGGCCTTGCCGATATAGAGGACCCGTCCTTTTCTGTTTTTCATCAGATATACGCCAGGATCTAGTGGAAATCGATCTAATTGTGTTTGATCAAAAGACAAGGAATCTCCGTCTGTAAGGGGTTTTTTACATGTGTTATTTGGTAATTTGAATCACTCTCGGTCGGGGCCCTTTTTCCGCACTCTCTGTTTCTAGACGTAATAGGCCTTGTTCTAACGGAATAAGAGTCGCGTCTGAGATCGTATCGACTATGTTAACAGGTTGATTGTTTTGGCATGATAGTAGCGTGATACAGAATAACAAAAAGAAAGGTAAGATCTTTGGCATATAGAATACCTATAGCATAGAGGTTGCGGATTCGGATTCTAGCTTGGGTTGTACGTCCTTCACAAGCCATGGCGCATAGCAAGGGCTAAATCAAAGGGCCGTAGCGTAAACCAGTTCATCAAATCTCGCTAGAAACTTATGCCCAGTCTGCCACAGGTTTGTTTGAGCGTCAACAATCCATCCCGACCCCCCCTTTTTTTCACTTTTGGTCCGATATTTCGTTTGAGGTCTAAAACACAGGCCTCATTAGATTGGCCTATCGAATTGTGCCATTGTGATTCGGGTTGAAGGGTAAAGGGGATTCCCAGGTTTTGCGGGTGTGTCAAAGTGTGAATGGAACTGCTACATTGGGTGTGTGATGAGGTAATAGTAGTGTTTGACAATGGATCCTTTTTATCTTTTTTATAGTTTTGCACTCCGATTCATCAGAAGGGCATCAGCGAGTACAAGAGCTGTCATGGCTTCTACGACGGGAACCGCTCTTATGGCCACACAGGGGTCGTGGCGTGCTGACTCTGGCAGGGTAAAGGTGGTTTTTTCTCCTTGTAGAGTGACTGTCTGTTGCGCCTTTTTAATGCTCGAGGTGGGTTTAAAAGCTACACGAAAAATCAGGGGGGCGCCTGTAGAAATACCTCCTAACGTCCCTCCTGCCCAGTTTGTTGCTGTGCCTACCTGGCCCATCTCATTGATCGTAAAGGGATCATTATGCTCAGAACCTCGCATACGGCTGGCTGCAAAACCCTCACCTATTTCAAATCCTTTAGTCGCTGGAATAGAAAGCATGGCAGAGGCTAGCATTGCCTCTAGCTTGCAGTAAACCGGATCTCCCAGTCCTTTCATCACATGGGCTACGCACGTAATGATGCCTCCTAATGAATCGTTTTCCTCTTTGACCTGTTGTATTGTTCCCATCATTGTTTCTGAGGCGATAGGATCGGGACAGAAAATGGGGTTTGCATAGGTTTTATGCCGCAGGTTGTGTAGATCGGATAGGTCAGTTTGTTCGATGGCAATGCCCCCTATTTCTGAGATAAATGCCAGGCATTCCATGTTGTAGTGAGCCAGTAACTTTTTCGCGACAGCGCCCGCTGCCACTCTTGCAGCTGTCTCCCGGGCAGAAGACCTGCCCCCTCCTCGGTAGTCGAAAATACCATATTTTTCTAGGTAGGTAAAGTTTGCATGTCCCGGTCTGTAAAGATCTTTCACATTGGCATATTGGCGGCTGTCCCCATTTTTATTCCGAATGACGATGGTAATAGGGGCCCCTGTCGTTTCCCCTTCAAAAATACCGGATACAATTTCAGCTCGATCCTCTTCGGTACGTGGTGAGGTATAGATCGTTTTACCAGGCTGGCGAAAGGACAGCTGCTCGTCGATATCTTTCTCTGTCAGAGACAATCCTGCGGGGCATCCATCAATGACCACGCCTATGGCGGGGCCATGGGATTCTCCAAAGGTTGTGATACGAAAAAGATGTCCGAAAGAATTAGAGGCCATGTAGGGATCCTTTGCTAGAAATAAGTGCTGTGATTTGCAGGGCGATGGCCTCTATCGATTGGGATTCTACACCGATGATATGGTTTGCATAGCTTGTATACAGAGGATGGCGAAACTCATAGAGTTTTTTTATGGATGTCTCATCTTGAAATAAGGGCCTTGTATCCTCTTTCTGTAATCGCTCAGCAATGCGTGCAAAAGGGGTATCTAGAAATATCACAACCGCTCCTGCAGCTCTGAAATAATCAAGAATGATCTTATTAAGAACCACCCCACCTCCGGTCGAGATAATCAGGTTTTCTTGTCCTGCGTATTCTTTGGCGATCGCAATTTCAGTTTCTCGTAACAGAATCTCTCCCCCTTTAGCAAAGACCTCATGCATGTCTTGCGTATCGGTTTTGGCATAGACGAGCTCATCCATATCTACAGAGCCATAGCCAAGAAGCTCACTCAAACGTCTGCCTATGACAGATTTGCCTGATCCCATAAATCCAATGAGGATAATATTCATTGCAGGCTCCTTACCACTTCCCAAAAGGTCGGGAATGTTTTATTCACCACGTTAGGATCCAAAATAACCATACCAGGTAAATACATGCCAGCTACTGCAAAAGCCATCGCCATCCTATGGTCGTTATAGGTGTCGATAGTAGCAGCACGGGGGGATCCTCCGTAAATGGTGAGAGTGTCGTGTGTATCTTCCGTCTTGATCCCCATTTTACCAAGGCTTGCTTGTATAGCTATTACTCGCTCTGTTTCTTTCACGCGCAGAGAACGGACCCCTGAAATTTTGGTGACACCGTTTGCAAAAGCGGCTAAAACAGCCACTGTCATAACTTGGTCAGGACAAGATTCCATATCGATATCTAAAGGGAGAATCTGTTTGCCTTGCACACAGACTCCTGTATCTTGATAAACGATGGTGTTACCCATCTGCGCTAGAATAAGTAAAAGTTTCCGATCGGCTTGCAATGATGAGGCAGAAAGGTTTTCTACGAGGATCCTCGATTGGGTTAAAGCGGCGATAGCAAAAAAATAGCCAGCACTGGAAAAATCTCCTTCGATGGTGTACTTGGTCTGTTGGTAGGATTGTCCCTTGGCTATCCTATAGTTTTTATCCTCTTCTGTCTGTACCTCCACCCCTGCCTCTTTCATATAGCTAATGGTCATATCGATATAGGGTTTCGAGATGAGCGCGCCAGTATTTTGAATGAGTAACCCGTTAGATAGATAGGGAGCAATCAACAAAAGAGCCGAACAAAATTGACTGCTGATATCTCCTTTGAGACAGACGGATGGGCCTGATAGAGAGGAGGAATGCACTGTCACCGGCAGCTCACCGTCCTTCTCACAATAAGTGATCACAGCACCCAGCTGTTGTAATGCCTCGACTAAGTCTTGAATCGGTCTCTCATTAAGCCGGCTGCTGCCTTGGATCGTTTGGATACCGGGAACTAGGCACAGTAGAGCAAGGATAAATCGGACGGTGGTCCCCGAATCATGCGCAAATAACGCATAGTGTTTGTCTTGCACTTGGCTAATGTCTGTGTGGACAATGATTTCATCGGCTCGGGTTTCAATGTCTATTCCTAACGTGCGTAAGCATTCGATCATGGCGTGTGTATCATCACTATACAACGGATGGATCAGGGATACAGGTCCTTGTGTAAGGGCTGCCATGATCAGCGCCCGGTTGGTATAGCTTTTCGAGCCAGGCATACGGACTGTAGCTTCTTTGGGCTCTTTTAACGGAGTCAGGGTTATGTGTGTTTTCATGCAAAACTCCTTTCCATCCAATCGAGTGTCGATCCTAGTTTCTCGTGAGCCACTGCCGCGCAATACTCTCCTGTAAAAGGGATTGCATGACCTATCCTGTCGATCAGCACGAAACGGATCTTGCCAGAGGCCTTTTTTTTATCATACGTCATCGATTCAAAGAGTTTACTTCTTGTATAAGCGCTAGGCAGCTGCAGGGGAAGCATCTGATACATACCATGGATTTGCGCAAAATCTTGCGAACTGAGGTATCCCAAATGCAGGCTTAAGTAGGCTTCTGCAACGCATCCTATAGCGACCGCTTGGCCATGGGGCATTGCATACTCAGAGATTCTTTCTAGAGCATGGCCGATGGTATGGCCAAAATTAAGGATGCGCCTGAGCGATTGTTCTGTAGGATCTTGCTGAATAATGGCAATTTTCGCTTCGATAGCCTTCAGAATCAAGCCTTGCTCTTTTATGTTTTCTAAAGCCTGATAAAAAATCGAAGGATCATAAATAAGACCTATTTTAAGGATTTCAGCAAGCCCATTGACCCACTCTTCTTTAGGAAGAGTTTTTAGCGTATCTAGATCGGAAAAAATCGCTTGGGGATGATAGATGGTTCCCAGTAAATTTTTGCCAAGGGGTGTATCGATCCCTGTCTTTCCACCGATTGCAGCGTCAACCATGCTTAACAGGGTTGTTGGAATCAGAATCAAAGGGATACCGCGCATATAAATAGAGGCTACAAAGCTTACTACATCTGTTGTCATACCACCACCTATTGCGATCAGGGTCGTGTCTCTGCCCGCTCCTATCCTAAAGAGTTCATCGATTAAGTAGGTAGCTGTCGCTTGCGTTTTGATGATCGGGCCAGAAGGTAGCGTCACCAGCACAGCATCAAGATCTTTAGCGAGATCTGCTGCATAGAGGTCTTTGATCGATGGATCGGTAACGATGACAATTTTTGATGGGCCTTTAGGAAGGATCTCTTTGATAAGGGGGCTTTGTAAAAGACCTGATCCTAGATACAAAGGGATAGATACTGGATGTGTTATAGGGCGAATAACCAGTTGTTTCATAGGGCCATCCAAAAAGAAGTTTGCATAGCGGCTTGATGGAGAAACATCTCTTGTCCATATATAATCTGACACTGTTTGCGGTAGGCTGCTTGGAGAAAAAGGGTTTCTTTAGGGACATAGACGAGATCCATGGCCCATGTTCCTATTTGGATTTTTTCCGGATCAATCGGCATAGGATCTGTTGAGCACTGAATCAGAAGATCATACGAGCTAGGCACTTCATCAAGACCTCCGGCCTTACATCCGATATCCAGGGCTAATTTTTTTGCTTTTACAAGGGTTCTATTTAAAATAAGGACATTCGCTCCTCGGCTATGGGCTTCAAAAGCCACGGCGCGAGCAGCCCCCCCTGAGCCAAGGACAACAACAGTTTTCCCTCGAACATAGATCTGTTTTTCAATGGCATCCAGAGCGCCTATGCCATCGGTATTAACGCCTATCATTCGTCCATTTTGGAAGCCTATGGTGTTGACTGCTAAAGATCCTTCGGCATGGGCATCCAGTTCATCGAGAAAGGGGAGTACTTTTTCTTTTAGAGGACTTGTCACACTCAGCCCTCTTATGCCTAGAGCTCTTGCAAGCTGGAGAAATTCGGGTAGCTCTTCTTCTGTAACGACCATTTTTATGTAGACTGCATCAACGCCTCGTTGGGCAAAGACCTCATTATGGTATAGGTGTCCTCGACTGTTTTCTATAGGATCGCCAATCAGCCCATAAATGGCCGTATTGGGATTCATAGAGTCATATCGGTAGATACTCATATAGTCGCTGAAAGGTAGTTGTCCCGGTGCCGTTTGCTCTGCAGTATCAATGCTTGCATAGTTCACTACATTACCCATAATAGCCCCTAGAACCCTTGCAAAGGACCCCTTGCACCCCATACAAATGACACTTACTCGAGGATGCTTTTTAATAGACAAAAGCATCTTAAGAGCATCATTAGTCGAAGGGGTAAGTACACAAATCTTATAGGTAAAAGCAGGGTATTCTTGCATATAGCAGTAGATACTCTCTACGTCAGTCTCTGTCGAGGTAAAGTTGTGATAGGAGAGGATGAACTTTGTGTGGGGATGATCCCGTATCGTTTGATGAAGAAAGATCGGACACATATCATATTCCAGATCAAAAAAGGAGGGGGCAAGGCTCAGCAACCTCTCTATCAGAGACTGTCGCTCCCCTTCAGATCCTGTAAACCCCCCTCCTTGAGAGGCTTTACGTAGAGTAAGCAGGACAGGGCCATTCCAACTCTCTATCAGATGCTTGAGGTGTCCTATATCAATTTTTGGAAAGAGATCGAGCCGCAGTTCGATGCCCATACATTGATTGGGAAGTTGCTCAAGCATATCGAGCCCAGTAATGGAGGTAAAAAGCATAGCTACTCTTCTAAGGTCTTTATGATCTGATACCTCGAATTTGGTTCATAGGGTCACTTCCTTACGTACCGCAAAAGAGTCTGATAAATACTGTAGCGCAGAATCATTTAATGGAGTGTTGTTTTCCATTCGATAATTTTTTGTAGCGCCTGCATTGGGCTTAACGTGTCTGGGTTAAGGTCTTTCAGGTCTATCAGCACAGGGTCTGTATCTCTTTGGGTTGCTTCAAAAGGCTCAAAAAGACTCAGCTGGTAGCAAGACTTATCCTTTTTAGGGGTCTGGGCCGGTCTGCCCTCTTTTTCTTCGAGCGTTTTCAGCACTTCTTTAGCTTTTTTAATGACAGCCGCAGGAAGCCCGGCCAGCCGGGCTACATGGATCCCATAGCTTTTATCTGTGCTGCCCTTGACGATTTTCCGTAAGAAGGTAATCCCTTTTTCCGATTCGTGGACCGCAATATGAAGGTTTAATACCCCTGGGATTTTCTCTTCTAGCTCAGTCATTTCATAGTAGTGGGTCGCAAAAAGAGTTTTAGGGGTTTTTCCTGGCGTAGTAAGTAAATATTCTGCAACAGCCCATGCAATCGAGACCCCATCATAGGTGCTTGTGCCACGGCCAATCTCATCTAAGATGACAAGAGATTTTGAGGTGGCGTTATGCAGGATATGTGCGGTCTCTGTCATCTCTACCATAAAGGTCGATTGCCCTTTAGCTAAGTTGTCGCTTGCTCCAATCCGTGTAAATACTTTGTCGATAATCCCTATATGCGCTTTTTTCGCCGGGATGAAGCTTCCCATCTGCGCTAAAATAGCAAGAAGAGCTACCTGCCTAATAAACGTCGATTTCCCCGCCATATTAGGTCCTGTAATGACATACATCTTATGATCTTGATCATCTAAGAGGATGTCGTTGGGTATAAACGACTCCCCTTTGAGGCTTGCTTCTATCACAGGGTGTCTTCCTGCTTCAACAGCAAATACCGCGCTATCATCGATAAAAGGTTTTATAAAACGATGTTTTTTAGCAGATAGAGCCAGAGAAAGGAGGCAGTCGATCTGTGCAATGGCCCGAGCAATCTCTCTGATCTTCGGAGCATAACCTATAATTTCTTTGCGCAGTTTATGGAATAGTTCCGATTCGAGATGAGTTATGCGCTCGTCGGCAGACAGCATTTTATGCTCATATTCTTTGAGCTCCTTCGTAATAAATCTCTCGGCATTAACAAGGGTCTGACGTCTTTCAAAATCAATCGGGATTTTTTCTGTCTGAGCGCGGCTGACTTCAATATAATAACCAAAGACTTTCGTGTAGCCGACTTTAATAGTTTTAATGCCTGTGCTATTTCTTAACCCCGTTTGGTATTGGGCCATCCAATCGCTACTCTGCGTCTGTATCATCTGGAGCTCATCGAGTTCCTCATCATAGCCTGCTTTAAATACATGACCTTCACTGAGCTTGAGGGGCGGCTGTTCGATAAGGGCTCTTTGGATGTGGTGCGTAAGGGTGTCTACATTCGATAGCTGCCTCACTTGGTTGTCTAAAAGGGGAGGTAGAGATAGGGCGCTAAGCATGGCTGCCGCCTGAGGGATCTGCTGTAAAGATAGGCCTAAAGAGGCAATATCTCTGGGTCCAGCATAGCCTGTTTCGATTTTCATGATCAGCCGTTCCAAATCTCTTATCTGTGACAGTGGTGACTGGAGATCAGCCATAGATGAGCTCATTAGCAGGCATTCGATAGCCTCTTGTCTTTGATAGATCTCTTCCTTCTCTTTCAGTGGATGCAGCAGCCAATAGTGTAAAAGCCTTCCTCCCATAGGAGTGCACGTTTGATCTAAAAGAGATAACAACGTATGGGATGGCTGCGCCTCATGGAATGAGCTTGTCAGCTCTAAATGCCTTTGCGTGGCACTATCGATAGACATATATTTCGAGAGCACTTCTTTCTGTATGTGCATGACATGATCGATAGATAGGTGTAATTCATGCTGAATATAGCTTAGCAGCGCTCCTGCCGAGCTTGTCGCGCACGTCATCGACTGCAAGCCAAAGCTATCTAAGGAATGTACACGGAAATGGCGAAGAAGAAAATTTCCTGTGGCCTGATGATCAAATTCCCAGTCTTCTCTTTCTAATAGGCTGATGGCCATATCCTTTTTTAGTGCTTCGATCAGCTCTAGATGGTGGCTGATACATTTTTTGGATACAATCATCTCTTTTGGACGGAGTCTATAAAGTTCATCAAAAAGTAAGTGGCTACTGTCAAATTCATAGACTCGCAGGTCAGCGGTCGTCAGGTCTACTACGCTGAGGCCCAGGGTCTTGTTAATTTGATGCAGACTGGCTAAAAAGTTATGGGATTTATCAGAGAGAAGGGTGGAGTTGACAATGCTTCCAGGGGTTACAATACGGACGATATCTCTTTTTACGATCCCTTTAACTGTCCGGGGATCTTCCATTTGTTCAGCAATGGCCACCCGGTGCCCTTTGTCTACCAGTCGATCTATATACAGATCCGCTGTATGGGCCGGCACACCAGCCATAGGGATGGATTGTCTTTGTGTGAGGGTAATATCAAGCTCTTTAGACAGGATAATGGCATCTTGATAGAAAGCTTCGTAAAAATCTCCAAGGCGGAAGAGCAACACAGCATCAGGTGCTTTTTTTTTGCAATCATGCCATTGTAACATCATAGGTGAAATTTTATTGTCGTCAGCCACGTCCATTGATCTTCTTCCTTCCATTATTAGCCTCTTGATTATGTCGAAGAGGTGAAGAGCAAAGCAAGGAAAAATCAATCAGTAAAAAACCTATTCCACCATTTGTGCGGTTTATTGGAGAAAATAGCCGGTTCTGTTGTTTCTTTAGCAGAAGGTGGCATGTGTGGTTTCTTTAATAGGTCTTGCTGGCTAGTTACTGCATCTATAAAAGATTTTTGGACGGCAGGATTGGTATAGATGGCCGAATGGATGGGACTTGGGGATTTACATTCCTCATGGACCTCGGTAATTACTTTTTGGATTTGATTGCGGCAACTGTGACACCAACCCATTATGAGCTTTAGGTCGTCATCGAGCTTGGTCAGCTGCGCAATCAAATCTTGCACTTTCTCTTCAGGCTGCTTACTCTGCAGGCGGGAAGGGGGGCTTGAAGCCTGTTGCACTTCTAATTTGACATGGAAAACTTTAATTAAAAGGGGAATCATCACATTTTTGACGGTCTCTCTTAGGGTAGCAAGGCCCGGATCGGCAATAGGACCCACATAATGGCTGCGCGTATCGGATACGGGTGGTATCGACTCTTCTGTATCAGTGATCTGCTCTATCATGAAATCTAGCCTTTATCTTCTAAAGATTGTAACTCTAATGCAGCAAATCCTTTTTTTAAAGGGTTTTTCACATCCCTTACATATTCTTTATAAAACAGGTCTGTATCTAGGAAAAGCGTTGACCCAGCCGCGTCAAACCAGGTATAAAGGAAAGGAATATCACCCTAAATACAAGTGCTCATGGTCTTATATTCTAAAGAGAGCCTAGATCTCTTAAGAGATAAGGTCGACTTGCTCGAAGTCATTTCTTCCTATATCCCGATGCATAAATCAGGTGCGAGCTATAAAGCCTGCTGCCCTTTTCATGATGAAAAAAGCCCCTCTTTTATGCTCCAAAAAGGGGATGCCCATTATCATTGCTTTGGATGTGGAGCTCACGGTGATGCGATCGCCTTTTTAATAGGCTATCTGAAAATGAGTTTTGTCGATGCCATTGAGAGCCTAGCAGAAAGGTTTCAGGTCAGGCTGGAAAAAGTCGATAGTCAAGATGCAGAGCAAGGGCCGAGTAAGGCGCAGCTAAAAAATGCGCTTGAAAAAGCGTGTAAGTATTACCATTTTTTTCTGCTGCATACTGAAGAGGGTCAAAAAGCACTAGTTTATCTATATGAACGAGGGATCGACCTTGCTTTTATTCGCCGATTTCATATTGGCTATTCGTTAAAACACTCTCAGGCCATCATCGATCTGTTGCGTGCAGAGGGGGTTACAGAAGAGATCTTACTCTCCTCCGGCTTAATCTCCATCTCCTCTAATGGTTGGAAAAGAGATTTTTTCCAAGAAAGGATTACCTTCCCCATACGCGATGCTATGGGAGCTGTCATCGGTTTTTCTGCCAGAAAGTTTAAGGAAGAAACTTTCGGTGGTAAGTATATCAACACACAAGAGACCCCCTTATTTAAAAAGTCGAATGTTCTTTTTGGCCTGAGTTACTCGAGACAGACGATTGCCAAACAAAGGAAAGCGTTGATTGTAGAAGGACAGATCGATGCTCTGCGCCTGATCCATACCGGCTTTACCTATACGGTAGCAGGGCAGGGGACAGCTTTTGGCGAAGGACATGTGAAAGAGCTGATGACTTTAGGAGTAAACACCGTTTTTCTAGCTTTGGATGCAGATAAGGCAGGACAGCAGGCGGCTGTAAAGATCGGCGATCTTTTTCAGCATCAGGGGATAGATGTTTCTGTGGTGCAAATGGATGAGGGTAGCGATCCTGATTCTTTTTTAAAAGAAAAGGGGGAAGAGGCCTTTCAACAAAGGCTTGATAGCGCCCGGCCGTACCTCCAGTTTGCCTATGAATATTTAATCGGGCCGGCCCCTGTTACCCCTTCAAAGAAAAATGAAATCGTTGAAATGCTTGTGTTGCAGATTAAAAAATGGGCTCACCCCGTTCATGTCCATGAAAGCCTTCGACGCCTTGCCACGATTGCAGGGATCCCAGAAGCTATGCTCGGGATGAGCGCTTATGTGGCGGGGGGTTTTATCAGGCGATCTGAGTCTGTGAGTAAATTTTTGGTAGACCCGCATAAGATCTTAGAGACAGATCTGCTTAGATGGCTGCTGCTTTCCTCGGAATATCAAGGACAATGCCTGGATCTGGCTAAAAAAAACATTCGACCCGAGCACCTAAAAACTGCCAGCTGTAGAGGGGTATATGCAGCAGTACTTGATTTAATAGAGCAAGGATTGCCTGTAGATTTCCTCTCTTTAGGAGCGATGATGGAGATAGAAGAAGCGCAGGTCTTATCTGAGCTCATGCAAAAAAAGATTAATCTCCAGAAAACGGTAGAGGGGGTGAAAGAATCGATCCTTAAGCTACTCGTTAGAGAGTGGATGGAGCAGAGAGAGGCGATCAAAGTGCAAATCCAAAATAGCAATAGCGCCGAAGAAGAGGTGCTTCTGCTTGCTAAACGATTTGATGAGCTCAAGAAGACCCCACCTTCACTGCTAGAGTGATCCGTTGTAGATAAAAACACCTTCCTACTCTTTAAAGGATAGCCTTGTAGAACAAGGTGTATTAGACCCCTCTTGCTCGCGCAAGAGGGTAAGGTCTTTTGTGATAGGGTGATAGATCAGGATCTTCTTTAAGAGGAGCAGGGTCCGTCGGTAACATCTCCGTCTGTGGTAACTGTGGCTTCATTATCACTCTGGTCTAATTTCAAAGTTTTTGACGAATCATTCGTTATATTAATAGATAGGTTGGTTGTATTACCAGTAAGAGTGAGGCATGGAGAGAAATCAGTCTCAGCAGTGTAAGTGATCTCCATGTCAGGAGCATCAGCAGTAGAAGGTGAGTTAGCCACGAATTCATTGTTTGATATGGTAGAATACTTATTGCTCAGAGTGGTAATCGATGCACTTAAGCCTTGGAAGGTCCCGTTTGTGCTCTTACAGTTCTGAAACGTATTACCAGAAAAGGTAAGGCTCTCTACATCTACGTTCGATACTCCATAAAATTTGCCTACTGCGAACGAAGAGTTAAAGAAGTTATTTGTGAAGGTAAAAAGGGTGTCTGTAGCAGAGATGGTATCGAACCCATAAAAGTCACCGTTTACTTTTTGGCAACCCTTAATGTTGTTGTGATCAGCCGTAATCGAGCTGCCATATTCTGTAGAAGAAATACCCTTCCAACCATAAAAGTCGCCCGTTGCGCCGCAGCTGTTAATCGTGTTTGTAGATAATTTAATGGGGCTGGAACCTTGTTTAGCCTCGATATCATTCCACCCATAAAAGTTGCTGCCTGCTGTGAATTTTGTCGAATCCCCTATAATGTAATTGCTATCCAAGGTAATAGGGCAGCTGCTTGCGTCAGAATAGATCTGGTTCCAACCATAAAACTCATGGTTTGCTGTGCATGTGTTAATCTGGTTATCTCTGAAGGTGATCGAGCTCTCATACGCTGTAGAATAGATCTCCTTCCAACCATAAAAGTTTGAATTTACTGAATTTGCTGTGCAACCGAAAATTAGGTTCGAGGAGAACTCAATCTTGTTGGAATCCGTAGAACTAGCACTTCCTGTAGAATAGACTGTATTCCAACCATAAAAGTTACCATTTTGTGCCTCGGAATATCTGAGGGAGTTTGACTTAAAGGTAATGAAGCTATCCTGTCCTGTAGAAGAGATCTCATTCCACCCATAAAAGTGATTGCCTGCTGAGCAAGACTGGATGAGTTGAGAAGATAAGTCAATGGGGCTATAATCTCCTGTAGAAGAGACGTCTAGGAACCCATAAAAGTCAGTGCCTGCTGTGCAGTTTTCAATGGACGGGAAATTTAAGGTGCTAATGGGGCTATTTCTTCCTTTAGAAGAGATGTTATAGAACCCATAAAAGTTACCTGCCGTTGCATTGCAGTACGAAATGGTGCTACCATCGAAATCAATCCCGCTATTTTTTCCTGTAGAAGAGATGTCATGGAACCCATAAAAGTTACCTGCCGTTGCCGTGGAGTTATTCAAGCTATTCTTAGAGAATGTAATAGAGCTATTATCTCCTGTAGAAGAGATGTTATAGAACCCATAAAAGTCAGTGCCTGCTGTGGTTGTGTGTGCATCCCCACTGATCACCAACTCATTTATCGTATTGTTACTTAATTTAATAAAGCTATTTTTTCCTGTAGAAGAGATGTCAGAGAACCCAAAAAAGTCATTGCCTGCGCCGCAGTCATTTAGCGTATTGTTACTTAATTTAATAAAGCTATTTTTTCCTGTAGAAGAGAGGTCATAGAACCAATAAAAGTCATTGCCTGCGCTGCAGTCATCGCAGGTCGAGCCAATTACTTTAATAGGGCTATGATCTGCTGTAGTATATTCCGTAGGGAAACCATAAAAGTCTTCTCCTGCATCGACCTTGGTAAAGGTGTTTCTACTTATGCTAATCGAGGCGCCCTTTTCTGTAGTAGATATGGTACAACCAACGAAGTCACCCCCTGTGGTGATACCTTGAAAGGTGTTGCGATGGACTATCGTCTTTCCTCCTTCTATCTCAATTGCTGTATAGTCGTGTGGTGTGTCTATCTTCCGGAAGATGTTGTTGCTGTAAGTGCCTCTGCCTTTCACTTTGATCGAGTTTTTATTAGAATTTCTAAAAGAATTAAATCGTATAACATTTTCTGTAGTATTGTCACTGCTCTCGATATGTACAGCCGCATCGCCGGGTGTGCTAGAGGAGACTGCGATTACGTTGCGTTCAATCACAGTCCCTTTGTTGTTGTTTCCAAAGATAGCATGCTTT
>CAMDPQ010000036.1 GCA_945905275.1 Chlamydia trachomatis | reverse complement strand
AAACCTTCTTATCTGCAAAGAAAATACGGCATGCTTCGAGCCTTCTTGAGAAAAAAATCGAATCTTTTGAAGATGAAATTCTAGAAAGAGCTCTTCCTTTACCGTTTGACCTTGTACCAGGATCCTCGCTGCTGCAATGGGATATCATTTTGGCCAAGAAGGCTAAAAAAATAAAAAAGGGGGCTTTTATTGGGGTGATTGGAGGAAAATTCCAGCTACTGACCAAACCCAATAAACATGATATCCTCTCAGGGATTGTCTTTAATAAAAAACACCTCTGCCTACGACAAGATCAAGCATATAACTTCTCAAAACTGCTAACCTTCTCTGCACACGGCAATGTAAAAGCTACCCTATATAAGAAAAAAGGCTGTACTACTCTATACATTATCCTCACTGCTCTAACGGATATCAAGCCATCAGACAGGCTACACATCCAAAATTGTTTTATGAATGGCCTATAGGGAGCTGAGTGATATTTATATTTTAACATAAAGATCTCTTGCAAATCTTGCAGATAACATCCAATAATCATTACAATGAATCATTCCAATCAAACCTTAAATTGAAGCAAATCATTATGACGATGCAACCAGAATATCATTCCTATGAAGAGTTCCGCAATCGATTGCAAAAACTCTCAGAGATCCAAGCTCTTGGCATAGAGCCATACCCAGCTAAATTCACCCCTACAGGTCAGGCCGGCGACCTATCCAAACTCTATGCAGGCACAGACCTTGGTCATAGTGAAGATGCGGCGGCTGGTAACACTGCCCATACAACCGTATCAGGAAGGCTCGTGTTATTTCGCGCAATGGGGAAAAACGCATTCGGACACATTCAGGATGAATCTGGTCGACTCCAAATTATGTTTAATAAAGACCTTACTAAAGTAGAGGGCCTTGCTGAAGGAGATCTCTCTGACATTAAGTTCATCGAAAAAAAACTCGATCTAGGAGATATTATTGGAGTAGAAGGAAACCTATTTTATACGCAAAAAGGGGAGCTGACTTTATTTGCTAAAAAGGTTACTTTGCTTTGTAAAACCCTACTACCTCTTCCTGATAAACATAGTGGACTGACCGATAAAGGGGTCAGGTATAGAAAAAGGTGGCTGGATTTAATCTCCCATCCAGAAACTATGAATGTATTTCAAAAAAGATCCTCTATTTTTCGCATGATTAGACAATATTTCGAAAAAGTGGGCTTTATGGAAGTAGAGACCCCTGTGTTACAAAACATGTATGGCGGAGCCCAAGCAAGGCCCTTTACGAGTTATTTAAACGCATTAGATCAGAACATGTTTCTACGTATTGCACTGGAGCTTCCTCTAAAAAAACTCATCGTTGGCGGTTTTAATAAAGTATATGAAATAGGGAAAGTATTTAGAAATGAAGGGATTGACAAAACACATAATCCTGAGTTTACCATGCTTGAAGCATATGCTGCCTACTGGGACTACCATGATATGATGATGTTTACAGAAAATCTCTTTGAAGAGATTGCCATGAACTTATATGGAACGACTCAATTACAATATAAAAGAGAATCCACAGGTGAAGAAGTACACGTGGATGTTAAAGCACCTTGGATCCGTCTCAGCATGAAAGAGAGCATTAAAACCTATGGAAAAATCGACGTAGACACCCTGGCGGATCAACAAATCCATGAGATCTTAAAGAAAAAAGGGGTAGAAGAGACCAAGCTTAAAAATGCACCTCGAGGTATTTTAATAGCCCTTTTATTTGAAGAGTTTGTCGAAGAGCATCTGATCCAACCCCACCATATTATCGATCATCCGATCGAAACAACCCCTTTATGTAAACTACATAGAAACCCTGAGTTAAGAAAAGAAAACTTTGTCGAACGATTTGAAACCTTTATTTTAGGCACCGAGTTTTGTAATTCTTACTCCGAACTCAATGACCCAGTTCTACAAAGATCTCTTCTTGAGGATCAGGCTCGAAAAAAAGAAGCTGGCGATGAAGAAGCGAACCCTCTGGATGAAGAATTCATCGAATCTATCTGTCAGGGAATGCCTCCTACAGGAGGACTTGGCATTGGGCTAGATAGGCTTGTCATGCTATTTACTGGATCTCACTCTATACGAGACGTTCTTTTCTTTCCTATTATGCGACACGAAGAGACCTAATAGAAAAAGCCCGCCGTTGGCGGGCTTTTTCTATTATCCTTGGAGCTGGTCTTTTAATGTATAAACAAAGGTTTCACCGTGAGGGGTAAGATAGACAGCATTACCTTCACCCTTTTTAATGAAATTTGTCTGCGCAAGCATTCTAACAATATTATCCACACTCTTGTCATTTTGATTCATACTCTGCCCTACAGCATACCTGTCTACTTCTCCATAGATATCGCCCAGCCTGTGAGCTAGATCGAATACCTTAATGAGATACATCTCATCTTTCGTAAGACTTTTTTGTTTCATATCGATTACCTCTTCCTTTTTAAACGGGCGCCACAGGGGGTATCATCAATAATATACCCTCTCAATAAAATCTCATCTCTATATCGATCAGAGTCCGCCCAATTTTTATTAGCTCTTGCTGTCTGTCTATTTGCCAGAGCGATCAGAAGATCCTCTGGAATTTTCTCTTCTACCTCTACAAGAGGAATAATATGCAAAACAGTATCGATATGAGCCAGCAGCTCTAATACTGCCTGAGATTCATCACGAGAAACTTTATCTACATCACAGAGGCTATTTAGTTCTCTCACGGCATCAAATAAAGCGGCCAGTGCCACAGAGACATTAAGATCATCCCCTATAGCTTCTTTAAAAGAACTAAAAAGTCGATCAAGAATAGGTTGCACACATCCAAAAGAGGTAGTGTTCTCAATAATTTTTAAGCGCTTTACAAAAGCATCAAGCCTCTGCAGGGAATTTCTCGCTGCATCCAGCCCTTGAAAGGTAAAATTAAGCTGCATCCGGTAATGCGTTTGTAAAAGGGCATAGCGAACTTCTGTACCAGAATACCCCTTAGCCAAAAGATCCCGCAGGGTATAAAAGTTACCAAGCCTTTTAGACATCTTTTTATGATCTACAAGCAGATGCTCGGAATGGAGCCAATGTTTCACAAAGTGTTTTTCCGAGTACGCCTCACACTGAGCGATTTCATTTTCATGATGAGGAAATATATTATCTACACCTCCTACATGAATATCGATCGACTCCCCTAACAGTTTCATTGCCATTGCCGAACATTCAATATGCCAACCTGGGCGCCCTTTACCAAAAGGACTGTCCCAATAAATCTTACCATCGCGAGAAGGATCATAGGCTTTCCATAGTACAAAATCACAAGCTTGTTCTTTGTCATACTCATCTACTTCAATACGATCTGAGGCGCCTGTCTCTAATTCATCTAGATGCAGATGGGATAAGCGACCATAGGATGGAAAATGCTTAATAGAAAAATAAATACTACCATCAGAGCCCTGGTATGCCGTGTTTTTCTCTAGAAGAGACTCAATAATGTGGATCATCTCTTGAATATAGTCCGTGGCTGCCGGATAATGTTCTGCTCTTTCAATACCTAGTGCATCGAGATCTTCGAAAAATGATTTGATGTAAGGTGCTGTAAATTCTTCTAAACTACTATTCTGTTCGATAGCTCCCTTCAGGGTTTTATCATCGATATCAGTTAAGTTCATGACATGCTTAAGATTCATCCCAAAGAACTTAATCGTTCTTCTTAAAACATCTTCGAATACATAGGTTCTAAAATTTCCAATATGGGCAAAGTTATAGACGGTAGGCCCACATGTATACATTAAAATAGTATGACCATTTTGAGGAAAGACAGGCTCCATAACACGGGATTCCGTATTAAAAAGGATAAGTTGAGAATGGGGATTTTGCATCTTCAGTCCGATAAGTATTTTTCATCCAAAAGACGATAATCTGTTTTGCCTACCCCCGTCAAGGGGATCTCGCTTAAATGCCTAACTTCTGCAATTTTAATGATTCTACCCCAACCAGCATCTTTTAAAAAGGCATTGATATCTTCTCTTAGCAAGGGGACTGTAGAAAATAGAATCAGCTCTGATCGTTCAGATTGCTTGCCTTTTACCGTAAGAGCTAATGGGGTAGCAGAGCAATGAGCCCCAAACACACCTTTTCCATGGGCAAAATGGAAAATCTCTTCTTCAAGGCCTCCTAGACTGATCATCTCTCCCCCCACCTTCACAAATCGCTTTAAACGCCCTGTTAGATGCAGATTCCCCTGACTATCGATATACCCGACATCCCCAGTAACATACCATTTTGAGGCATCCAGCATGATAAACGGAGACTGTACAGTCGGAGATAAATAACCGGAAAATACACTAGCCCCCTGGATGCAGATCTCCCCTTCAAGACCCTCTGAAACCCGAGCTCTTGTCTCATGGTCGATAATGGCCAGTTTAACCCCTGGAAGGGGCTTACCGACCCCTTTTAAAGGCTCTTTTGGTCTACATAGAGTAACCACAGGTGAACACTCTGTAATTCCATACCCTTCAATAAACTCAGTCTTTGGTAGGTTTAAGGAGATATAATCGTGAATCTGTACGGCTTTTTCAGCACCTGATACAATTAACCGTAGACTTTTGAGCGCTAGAGGATCTGCGATAGCAAATACAGCTCGAATAAAACTGGGAGCGCAACACCAAATTGTTGGCTGTACTATCCGGATGTCATCAACCATACCTCGAGTATTATTGGGATCTGGAGCATAGAATACACGACATCCACTTAAGATAGGCATGAGGCCTGTAATCGAAAACCCAAAGGAATGAAACGGAGGGAGAACTCCATACATACAGTCCGTTTTTTTAAATTTAACACAGGAAATTGCCGAGGCTTGGTTAAATAAGATGTTCTCATGGGATAATGGAACGGCTTTTGGAAAAGACTCTGTACCGCTTGTGAATAAAATCACTGCTATATCGGACGCTGCTTTCATAGACAGACCAAGCTCTAATAAAAGTCGCTGGGCCGGTTTGCGACTTTTCCACAAAGCTCGGTATTTATCTTTCCAGGTAATCGAATAGCGAATCTCCTCTAAGTAGAGTAATTTAGGCTCAATACTCCCCAAAGAAGTTAAATCAGCCTTATCTAGAAAGAGTCTAGATGTTAAAACATGACAGATCTGGGTTAGATCAGATGCATGATCTAAGCCTCGGACACCCGCCGTCCAATTAAGCATCACAGGGATCTTATTAGCAAGCAGGGTAGCGAGCACTGTAATATAAGATCCGAGGGATGAAGGAAGCATGATCCCGATTTTTTCCCCTGGCAGCAGAGTCAGCTTATCAGCTAAAGCCAGAGCGGCGATTTTCATTTTCTTATACGTTATTATTCCAGAGGATCCATCAGCTGCAGCTGATGCCCTTCCCATGTAATCACAACTGCTTAAAAAAGCCTCCTGAATTGTTTTGCCTTCAGGTGGACGCACATGCTTGCGCAAGCTTTCTTTAGGCCATTTAAAAGACCGCTCCTCCTTAACCTTGCTTGTATCATTTTTTTCTATACCACCCGCTATAGCCCGTAAAATATCCCCTACTGTCTGCAAATCCCCTGGAGAAAAGTCCACCACATCAAATTTTCGATCTAGAAATATGTGTACATTCGCAATATCTAATGAATCTAGCCCTAGATCCGTAGACAGATTCATCTTGAGCGTAATGCTATCCGGATCCACTTTAGCCAAAGAAGCAAGTTCACTTTTTACTTTAGAAAAAACCTCTGCAGAGACGGAAATGTCGATGGGGTGATCTATATGACTGCCTGAAGAAAGAGCATTAGACATTTCTACATACTGCTCTTTCTGACAACTATAGGATACAAGGTGTAGAGGTTCAGGACCAGGCTCTGGATACTGATTATACCACTCTTCTAAAAACTTATTAAACGTAAGGCGTGGCGCATGAATAGGCAGGTCCTTTGGCGCATCTGTAATTTCCACAAGCACTGTACGCTTAGGGATAAAGAAGACTCCGTTTTTTAAAAGACGAAAAAAATTAGCAATTAATGTTTTACCAAATTCAGGGCTTCTTCCGGTGGGAGCTTTAGAAAAACTACTACCCCATAAACCAGAGGTCCTAACAAGAACGACATGAATACCTGGACAAGCCTGCAATAAGCTATGAACAAACGAGGCTCCGCCAATCAACTCTCGGCCACTGGCTTTTAACCTGCCTGCTGGATAAATAACAAAGCTGTCCCCTGCTTGCATCCTTTCAGAGACATCCTTAAAAATCCGCGCGATTTCTTTACCTCTCCAAATATTAGCTTTCTCTTCCATGGTAGGAATGGGGGTAACACCAATTAAATCGAGAATCCATTGAAATCCTTTAAGCCTATAAAAATGTTCTACAACCATAGGACGTGGGAAATATTTGGGACCTAAATAAGCCATAAGTAGAATCGGATCAATCTCGGCTGGATGATTCGGCAAGAAAAGAATGCTCTTTTCTTTAGAGATTTTATCTATACCAACCACCTTGACATCGTATCTTAAGGCTAAAAGGATCCTCGCTATACGAAATAGACAAGAACTTAAAAAATGGGAACGCTTTTTCACAATCACTCCTCATACTCTTACTATAGAGCGCATAATGCCAAAAGAACACCTTAATGCAAAGACAAAAAAGTAAACCAATAAATGGATCTAATGAGCAACCACTCGGTTAATTAACTAATAGAACAATACTAATAATGTTTGACTAATTCTAAAGATAAATATAATAATGAATCTTAGAATCATCGGATGATATGAGGTCATTATGAAGAAGAAACCGAAAATAAATCTGTCGAATGCTAAGCGTTCCCTTCCCTCTCTTGTCGAGGGTTTTGCTAAAATTCTTCGACAAAAAAGCAAAGAATCTGACCAAAACCACCACATACACAGTTGTTCCAGTAAGAATATCATAGAGCAAATTGCGATGATTCTTCGGAAAGAAGCCCATTTAACTCTGACAAACAAACCTCGACGTCCTCAGAGAAAAAATCGACCAAGCACGGAAAATGCAAAAGATTAATAATAAGGATATTAAGAGTAATCATATCACGTCTTAATCGTAATGCAAAATTAGCCAGTCTATTTTTATTTGTGAAAAATTACAATTCTATATATGAAAAAAAGTTTATTGAAAAATAATATGCCCTGGAGGCTCTTATGGTAAGAAAAGTAAATAACTCAAGCAATCCACCCCTCAACCAAACTACAGCCGCCTTAAACCCGGCTAAACAGCTAGCGGAAAGATGTCGTCCATTCGCTAATCGAGTCGGCTCGAGTAAGCCAACTCCCACAGGCACCCCCCACAGCTACTCGACAAGCGTACCCAGCGGAGTTCGGACGATGGGACACCTGTTCAATAGGAAGGATCACACCCCTGGATCGTAAAATCCAAGGGCTATTCGATTAAAGGGCTAGCTGAATCGACGATGCCAGAATTGTAGCCCTTTTGTTACACACAGCACCTTTAAGAGATCTCCGATAAGGAAGGGGATAACGCCTAGCATAAGGGAAGAGCTCCAACCTAAAAACATCGAAAGCCAAGATGCCCCAAAAAAATAGATCACGATATTTCCTAATGCTATAGATAATACAGTACGCGCTGCCGTCTGATTCTGCATGCGATCAAATAAATACCCAGTTAAAAAAGCTGCACATACATAGCCGACCAAATAACCACCGGTCGGTCCCATCAGACACAACAGACCAGGTCTTGCTCCGGCAAATACAGGCAAGCCTGACATGCCTAAAAAAAGAACGATTAAAGTCGCTAAAGACCCTCTTTTAGCTCCTAAGCAGGCGGCCATTAATAAAACAACATGACACTGGAGAACTAGAGGAACGGGAGTAAAAAACAACGGAATGCGGACGTAGGATGATAAGCTAATCAGAAGGCTTGCTACAAGAATTTTCAAAAAATCTTGTACCCATGAAGAAGAACGAACTTCGGGATAAGCAAGCGAGGGAAAGTTAGCAGTTGGCATATGAAACTCTCGTTTTAAATAGAAAGAGTAAAAAATACCATATTCTTCTTTTTTTTTCCATAACTCTTCTAATGGAAAGGGAAATCAAGCGAAGGCATAATCGAAAGGTAAGTATATAACTACATTTTATAACTTGCCAAAACCAACGAGTCAAGAATATGGATCGATTCGGGAGCTGTAACAGAAAAGACTGGATAGATTCTTTTTTAGATCATTTTCCGATGAAAGACTTAAGCAGTCTTTTGCAAAAACATGCATAAGCCAACCCCCCCCCCTAGCCCCGATCTTAACCCTCTAACGCATCGATAAAGAACTAAGGAACGACTATCCCCAATCATCCGAGATTTCGAGGGTGGTAGATGATATTCTCCAGTCTTAGAATCGATAACTATAAGCAAAGTGAAAGATAGCAGATCTATTCTTGACTTTGCAACTGTTGGTCGCCTCGCTCAGGATCTACCTCACTAGATCGTCCAGCCAATCAACTATTTCTGGGGTTTTATTTTCGAAGGATAGAGGTGATTTTAGCATTCCTGGAAATGATATTATCTCTGCTTATTACCATACGCACGGCCCTCGACATGTCAGAAGATGCGACGCTCTCTTTTTGGTATCAAGCAGTTGAGGCGTGATAGATTAAACTGAGAACTCCTCTGACAGAGCCTAATTACATAAATACGGTGTTCCCTACCTCTCCCCAAAAAAGATCACGAATGCGCAAGCTGCTGAGCTTGATGGCAAATAGATCTTGCTTCATCAAAAGTCAATCGCTTTAAGGCTTCAGGAAAAGAAAACCACCCAGCATCCCGAATTTCTTCGATTTGAATAACAATCTCCCCTGTGACAATAGCTGGAAAATAAGAAACGGTTTTTTCCACCCAAGAGCCTTTACGTCGAAATCGAAATTTCTCAACAAAAGGATCATCTCTTAAACACGTATGTACCTGGACACCAGTCTCTTCTAATAGTTCACGGCAAGCTGCTTCAAAATCAGTTTCATTGCCATCTTTATGTCCCTTAGGGAAACCCCAGTGATTGCCATTTTTATGATAGATAAGCAATACTTTCCATATGCCATCTACGAAGGTCAGTGGAACAATCCCGTAGGAAGCATCTTTAATCATGGTATATACGGTGCTAAAATTACAGTCGCATTATGCCCACCAAAACCAAAAGAATTGGATAAGGCAGCGGTTACCTTCAATGGTTTAGCGATATTAGGCACTAAATCAAGATCAGAGACAGCCTCTTCTGGATTATCTAGATTAATGGTCGGATGAAGCATTCCAGTGCGAATCGCTTGAATCGTTGCAACAGCCTCAAGACCGCCAGCAGCGCCTAGGCAATGCCCAATCATAGACTTCGTTGCATTAATTTTAACCTGTTGCAAATGGGAACCAAAAGCCGATCTTAACGCATTAATTTCCGCTAAATCACCAGCCAGAGTAGAAGTTGCGTGAGCATTTATATAATTAATTTTTTCTTTAGCAATGCCCGCATCACGTAGAGCCGCTTCAATACAAAGCCTGACACCCATACCATCGGAACGAGGGTCTGTCATATGATAAGCATCGCAAGAAACCCCACCTCCTAAATACTCAGCCAAAATCGGCGCTCCTCTAGATAAAGCATGTTCCAGACTCTCTAAGACAAGAACCCCAGCGCCCTCTCCCATGACAAATCCATCTCTATTTTTATCCCAAGGGCGAGATGCTCTTTTCGGATCCTCATTTCGTTCTGAAAGAGCTTTACAAGCAACGAAGCCCGCCAAACCCATCGGAAGGACTGCAGCTTCTGAACCCCCGCATAACATCACATCAGCATCCCCATTTCTTATGTGCTGAGCAGCGGCTACAATGCAATTATTCGCAGTCGCACAGGCAGTAGAAATAGAATAATTGGGACCCATAAAACCAAGATCAATAGCAAGAAGAGCGCCAGCCATATTGGTAATAATAAAAGGGACAAAGAATGGAGTAAGTCGCTTAAAACCTTTAGTAACCAAGGTCTCGACTCCCTCAGCATAAACACTCATGCCCCCCATGCCAGAGCCGACAAGGATACCAGCTCTTGTTTTATCAAGAGTTGCTAAGGAATCGTTATATAAACCGCTCATTTCTAAAGCTTTTTTGCCAGCTACCGCCGCAAATCGAATATAGGGGTCGACCCTGCGAGCTTGTTTTTTATCTAAATAAGATCCTGTATCAAAATTTTTAATTTGGCCCGCAAAGCGAGTTGGGTAATCGTGACAATCAAATCCCTCAATAGGAACAATGCCACTTGCACCAGATAGTAGCTTATTATAAAACTCCTCTACATCTGTTCCGAAACAAGATGCAATTCCCATCCCAGTAACGACCACACGTTTCTTATTCATAATTCCCCTATAAAATGAGGGGTAAGAATACGTTATATTGAATAATTGCGCAATCCCTTTCCCAAGAGCAAACCCACCCTCATTCAGAAGGATACACCGTGCTCTAACTCAACATAACATGCTGTCATTGAAGAAGATAAATCTATTGAGACATCAACGATTTCGGCTTCCCTCCACAACTCTTCTAGATGATATTTTTCCCGAACACTGGGGATAAAGATATGAACCATCATACTTAAATAGTCTAATACAATCCAATCGCCTGTTTTAAAACCTTCCTTATAATAAGCAGCAAACCCAAGTTTCTTAAGTGAGACATCGACAGCCTGAGCGATTGAGATTACGTGCCGATCGACATTGCCTTCAGCTATCACAATATAATCTGTAAGTGATGAGAATTTCCTGCCATCCAATACAAGGATATTCATCCCTTTTTTATCATAAATCGTTTGAGCAATGACATTTAAAATAACTAGATCGTCTTGTTGCATGAGCCTCTCATTCATAAAGTTGGTTTAGATGAATATATTCGAGAACATGAAAAGGAACTAGATGGCCGCAGTACTGATTTTTTTTAATCCTTTGCCTTAAAGCAGTACTACTAATATCCATCAATGGAAACTTTGTATACCCCCTTTTTAATGCTGCAAGAGCACTAGAAGAGAGATCTAAAGGAAAAGAACAATTGGCATTCCGACTTCCAATTAAAGGAGGCGCAAGCTCAAGCAACGCATCGATCTCTTTCCACTGACCCAGATCCTGCAAAGCATCATCGGTAAGAAGTAAATGAATCGTGATATCTTGCTTCTGAGTGGCAAACTGATCTTTTAACTTATTAATCGTATCGATCGTAAAAGAGGGATGTTCAGAGTGAATTTCCAGATCACAGTAAGAAAAGAAAGGGATAGGGCTAATAGCCCTCTTAACCATTTCTTCTCGATGAATAGAGCTAACATGAGGTTTTTGATGGATTTTAAAAGGGGATACACTGGCCGGACAAAATAAAATTTGATCCAGCTGATATGCTTCGAGAAAAGAAAGGGCTAGATGGAGATGACCACAATGAATAGGATCAAAAGTTCCTCCAAAAAAACCAATCGACTTATTCTTCATCAACTATATTTTTGGCCAATTTTGCGCTTGCGATATCCTCTTAAGCTTCCTATCTGGATTCACTACTACAGCTTGACCTGCAGATTCTAATAAAGGTAAGTCAGAGACACTATCGGAATACGCGGTTACATTATTTTTGGTAAGGCCCAACTTTTGGATCACCGTCCGCACTTGGCCCGCTTTTTCCTTACCGTTGAGTACATGCGCAATGTGGCACAATTTCCCGTCTTTGTCAACCTCGTATTCCGTACCCTTCCAATCTGTAACGTTGAGTCGCTCCGCAATCACCTTAACCAAAAAACTCGGAGAATTAGACAGGATTAAAGTATAATACCCTAAATGCTGAGCCCTTCTGAGCTCACAAATCGCAGGAATGTATAAAGCATCGATAAGCCAATGATCCACAAACTCCTTCACATACATAGAGATTGTATTAAGGGACATCCCCTTAAGTACACTTTTGAAGGTTTTTTCATGAAGCTCTGTTAAGGAAAGCCCTAAAAATCGATGCTGAATATAATAGAGGCATGAGCGAATCACATGAAAACAAGAAAATATTTTTTTTTGATATAAGTACAAGCAGAACTGAAAGCTGCTATTACTTTTAATAAGGGTTCTATCTAAATCAAAAACACAAACTTGCAAAATACCTACCCTTCGATTGCCGCGATTTTTTCTTCAATCTCATCTATAGAGTGATTCATTTTTGTAAGGCTTACCTTCTCTTCTTCAACAAGGTCTGTATACATTATAGCTTTTTCAAAATCAAACCCCGATCCTGCTAGAATCTTTCTATAGGCATCGATCTGCAACTTAATCTCTGCACGACGCTGTCTCCTTTCGATAAGCAAATGGAGCAAGGCCCCATGCTTTTCTTTGTCAGAGGCTGAAAGAGAAAGTAATTTATGACTTTTCTTATCTTCGATGACGTCTTTAATCTGCTTAAATAACCGATCCATAAGCATCTTATCTGCTTTCTGCAAATTCATCTGAGCTAATTGCTGTAGATATAAATCCCTAGATTCTACAAGTATTTCAACCTCCAGAGAATCTACAGAAGCTACAAGAGCCTCAACAGAGTCTGTAAAATCACGCTGCTGTTTTCTCTTTAACTCCTCAGCCTCTTTCTCCCTCAGATCTTGAGCCCCTAACAGCTCCCTCTCCTTATCTACGACAGGCTTACGAATCCTTACCAAATCTGCTTTTAACATTTTTTGCTCATAGAAATTAAGCTCCAAAGTTCTCATAAAAGAAAGAATCTCTTCAAATTGCTGAGCAACTTCTGGAATAGAGGGGGATGCGGCACAAAACACTTCAAAAGCCTGAATACGCTCGGTCACCTTCTGGATATTCTGATGAAGAGCCTGCTTTTTAACAAAAATATCTTTCTTTCTTTCTTTGTCCCAAGCTTTTAAACGGTCCCAGCATTCACTGAGCTTTAATCGAGTTTCTGTAAACGCATGAACATTCAGAGTAAATGATTTGGCTACCATTTGCAGTGCCTTAATTTCTTCGCGCAGTTGATGAAGAGCTGGACGTTCAGATGTCTCATTAACAAAATAGGAATTCACAAACAATAAAACATCCTGCATAAATAAATCGGAAAGGTCCTTAATTAAATGCTTTCTTTTGGGAAAAATACCATCTCCAGCAGAAGACAGCTTCTCAAACAACTTATTTTTATTTTTTACTCTCATCTCAGTACGTATCACTTCTTTCCTTAAAGAATTAATTTTTAAGGCAAATGTGTTAAGAACTTGCAGGTTCCTTTGCATCTCTTGGTATTCTACCGCATGAGGGGTCATCATAGAGCAGGTAGATGGGATTTCAAGAGATGGAATGTTAGTCACCATTTCATCATAGGACTCAAGATCTTTACTTAACGCTTGAATGGCTAGATCAATCTGCTCAAAGGCAAAAGCGGACTGTTCATCAAGAACTTCTTTTAAACGACGAGCTTCAGTGGATAAGTCTACATACTCCTTCCATAATTCGGCGCGAGCTTTCGCAGAAAGAGCCTGCTTAAACAAGGGCAGACAAAACCTACGGACATCCCAAAAATCTCGAAACCGAGGAGTTCCAGGGCAAGCTAAACTACTTTTCATGAAATCCATAGAAAATCGAATTCGCTCTTCAACCGATGCTAAAACCTGTGCCTGCTTAAGAAACTCTAAGCAAGCTGCTGAACCTTCCTTATATTCGTTTTTTTTGTGAGGCTCTTCTGAAATGCAGCAGGTTGAGTCGTCAAGAGAATCTAAAGAGATTGAGATCTCAGGAAGCAGTTCGTTTACGACGTCTACAGCTTCATTTGGGCAGTTATTATCAGCGTTCATAGTGAATATATCTTGCAAAGGGTTTTTGAGATAATTATAAAAGATTTTAATTGAGACGATTATAAGTTATAAAAGTTTAAAAGCAAAGGCAAATTTCACAATCTCCCCCATAACTCGATATCCTCCTGATTAAAAAAAACTAATAGGGGAAGATAGTCGTAAATGCAGAAAAGACAATAGATTGTTTTTTACTTCACATAAAGTAATATAAACTGTAAGATTGTATTACATTAGTAATTAAATATAGTATAAAAAAAACAGGTTAATATGACATCAATCAATCCATTAAATGCCAAGACATTATTATTTACAGGGGTACTTCTTGCAGGGATAGGCGTAGGCCTTACCAAATTATATCAATCCCATTACCCTTCTCTAGACAAGCTTCCAGTGACCCAATGGAATCGTGTCGATAGATGGACTCAAATCTGGACATCAGCAAATGAGCTTACACTGCAAACTCAACTCCAAGGGTATTTAGAAAATGCCAGCAGTTGCAGTCAAATAATGATTGATACACAAAAATCCCCTTCTTCCGCAGTAAAAAAGCTACTTAACGCAATAGATCGTAAGCTTTCAACCCCTGGTGGATTTCCCAACTTACAACAAATACGAGTCGTAAATGCCCAGGCAATAAAGGACTCTATGCCTTATCTAATCGATGGCATTACGAAACTAGACACTAAAGATCAGATTCTCCATCAAGCTCAACACGATGGAAGCAGCCTATTATCATCTCTAACGAATATATCTATGGCTCCGCAATTAGGTCTTCAAAGAGAATGGAATAAACAGCTCTCAAAACTTACAACGGACCTATCGACATCTCTAGGTCAAAGGCTTGGAAATGAGAATGCTACCTTCGATTGCACCCTTAACACCCCATTCCAACAGCCTCTCCAACCAACATCAGAGCCTATTGTAGTATTCGCTGAAATAGTCGAAGATCATTATGGTAATGATCAAGCAGAGGACCCGGCCATCAAGGTAGCTCCTGTTGCATATCCTATTACTAGTGAGGGAGCTTCTAGTACTGATGAAGAGGGGATCTTAGTACTCCATTGCGACGAAGCTGCAGCTGCTGATACGCCGGACTTCACTAACATCGATTCCCACATAATAGATTTACACATAACTGATCAGCTACCCAGAATTGACCCTAAGCTAACAAGAACAGTATTCTACCAAGCCGTATTGCATGCAACCCGACCCCTATATGATGAAGTACGCTATCCCTCGGTACTCACACGGATGACAACCACAGGACCCCATGCTTCATATCGAGTCCACCATTATTTCGCTGGAGCACCTAAGCTAACCAAAATCGCAGTAGATACTTTCGATGCAAAAACACGGACAACTTTAATAACAGCTCAAGTACAGAAACTGCTGCCTACGATTAAAAATATCTACTGTGAAGGGATAACGAATACGAACAGCCTTCCAGAGACGTGCTACTCGTTCCTGAAAAGTAAGATACCAGGTCAAGAAAGGTCCTCATGGTTTTGAGGATAAACTGGAACAGCTTATTATCAAGCAGATTTTAAATGTGCCAGTGAATCTTGACTTCGTTACCTGTAAAAGAGACTATTGGTTTAATTAGGTTCAATCTAGCTGATTCTCTAGGGATTTCCCTATAGGGAGTGCATACAGAATCCTGCGCTGCGGACGAAATTAAACCAATGGCCGATATTCCCTCGAATCAAGCTGTATTGCAGAATATTAACTGTAATTTCATTTAAAATTAAGTTGCAGTTAATATGAAAAATAAAAGATGCTTTTTTAAATAAGGTGAAATTAGCATGGTATCAAATATAACACAGAAATCAACAGCCATTAATACCCTTGATGCCATCGTACTCCTCAGCGTCGGGACACTAGTCGGCTATGTATATGCCAGATGTCAAGCGATGCCTCATCCTTCACCACCCACTACCGCAAATCAACAAACGCCATTACAAGTGATCTCAGCACAAGCACAGGACACTGATGAGACCAATGAACCTCTCATAAGGAAGTTAAGAACGCATCTGTCCGCACGAAACTTCCATTATCAGATAGATCTGATCCTTCCATCTGATGAAAGATTTCTATCACCAAACGCTAAAGAACTTCTGTCTACACTCGATAGAGCACTTGGATCAACAAACCCAAACGAAGGATTTAGTAGCCTGCGCCATATTACCTTCAATATCATGCCTCCTTATCTACAACAGTTGATGCCCCGTTTAGTCACACGCACTAACGAACTAGATTTGCAAAAGGAGCTAACCTCGTTGATAGGGGATAAGACGAAGAAACCAACAAAATGGTCTGACATATATGAAGCTATATCTTTTACTGAACCGAGACTAAATGCTCCGGTCACCTACGATCTTAGGACGACCAATCCCATATTAGGATCCTATAAGCCCCGAACTAACTGTCAAAAAGGGAGAGCCCTGTTAGGCTTGACATGCTTCATGGCACCGATATTCATGCCACAGGCACCTGCCTGGCTCAAAGCAACAGCATTTTTAAGCTTTCCACTTCTAATGGATTACGACCGTACGAAATATGAAGATGGGGTAATAGGGAATGGTACCGAAGATAACGAAACTCTACAGAAAAAAAAGAAGATGATACAAATCGGGCTCGGCACACTCCAACCACCCGAAAAGAGGTCATGGCTTAAGAGATCTACTATTGATAGAATATGGACACCACAAAGAGATGAGAACGATCAGTTGCCCGGCGCACCTCTACTAAAAACAATCTCTGTGGATCGCGGTAATATCGAACATAGAATCAGCAGTGTTGAGGCATTTGCAAAAACCAAGACAGCATACATCGACCAAAAAATGACCCAGACTCATGCCTCACCCATAACCTACGGTACATCCTTATATCATAGGGTAGGCATCTTTCCCTTTGTAACAATGGAGCCTCTGCCGTAGAAATTGAGCCTAATTAATGACCCATCTCATAGTCCTGGATGATGATTTCCTCTGCATGCTTTGATGAGATCACCCCCATATCTAACCAACGGAAAAGGGGCTCTTTTCGAAACCAAGTGAACTGCCTTTTTGCATAGCGGCGCGAAGCTTGCTTAAATTGGATTAAAAACCGCTGCCAGTCAGCCGGCGTTTGTTCTGTAGATAGATAATCTAAACACTGCCGATAGCCGATGGCTTGGGAGGCAGTTAAGTTTTTACAAAGTCCCTGGTCTGCAAGGGCTTTTACTTCTTCTAACAGACCCTGCTCAAGCATGTGATCACACCGTTGCTCAATGGATGGATACAGAAGCTCTTTACTTTTACAGAGAAACCAACACCTAAAATTATAAGATTGTGTATCTGAAGAGGATTGCTTAGAAAAATAGGACACCTTTTTATCGGTTAACGCAATGATTTCCAGGCCTCTAATAATTTTTTGCTTATCGTTTTGCGTAATCGTAATCGCATAGTCTGGATCGATTTTCTTAAGCTTTTCAAACATGAGGTCAGGACCCTTATCAAGCATCTCTTGCTCAAGCCGATCTCTTACTGTAGGTATCGAAGGAGGACCGCTTGGCGGTCCATAAATAAGGGCGCGAATATAAAAACCTGTACCCCCAATTACAATGGGAACCGCCCCTCTGGATAGAACCTTTTGTATAGCTTGATGGGCTTCAAAATAAAAATCTACTACATTGAATTTTTCAGATATTTCTCGAATATCAATCAGGTGATGCGGGACGAGCACCCTCTGATCTGAACTTACCTTGGCTGTACCTATATCCATGCCCTTATAGACCTGCATAGAATCTGCAGAAATAATTTCTCCACCTAAAGCTTGAGCGATAATAAGAGATAATTGGGTCTTGCCGACAGCTGTAGGCCCTGAAAGAATAATGACTTTAGGCCGGAGATCCGGCAAGGGAGGAGGGCTTCTTTCTGGTAATGTAAATGCACCAGAAAATGCCTGAACTGCTTTTTCCTCTATGGTGAATCCTGCGTGCACACAACCCCTACAATAAGACATTGATTATAATATTATGAATCAAGATATAAGAAGTGGAAATTCAAGGAAACAAAAAAACCTCTTTGCAATTGGTCTATTTACAAAGAGGTTTAAATAGAAAGTCTTCTAATAGAAATCCATTAATGAACGAGCTCTAAACGCACACGTCTGCCAAATCTAGCACCTACTGTCATCGCTATCGTACGCAGAGATTTAATGGTTTTTCCCTGTCTTCCCACTACCCTAGCCACATCTTCATCTGAAACTCTCACCTCTATGATTGTTCCCTGCTGCCCGTCAATGATCTGTACATCCACAAGATCAGGTTTATCTACTAAATTCTTGATTAAGTAAGCGATAAAGTCTTTCATATTCCTGTACTGTTGAGGTTATAGAAATTGCTGTTGTTTTATGATAAAATCCCATGTTTGATCAAGCGATGATAAATCATCTCAAAAGCTCCAAATAGAGCTAATTCACCAAACACTCAGGGTAGTGTCTCTGATTTGAAAAATTAATGCAATATATGTGTCAGATCTGCATCAGCCAGAAAAGATACGAACCCCCCCCATAAACCCAAGAAAAAAAATCCAAAGCAAATCTATTGCCCCATTTTATCAAAAGCAGTAGACTAGCGGCATACGCTTTCTTCGAGGTTATCAGAAATCATGACGACATCACCCCTACAAACTGCTCAGCCTTCTTTAGATCACTCC
>CAMDPQ010000035.1 GCA_945905275.1 Chlamydia trachomatis | reverse complement strand
GTAGAAAGGCCCCGTCCTTTTAGAATGGTTTTCAGTGTATGAAAGACTTCAGCACTCATCCTCAGTCCTTCAGAAAATGTGGGAGCACCTATAGGACGGATCATAAATTCTTGGAAATCCAGAGTGTTATCAGCGTGAGCTCCCCCATTAATGATATTGATCATCGGGCAGGGAAGGATATGCGCAAAAGTCCCTCCAATATATTGATATAGGGGTATTCCCGCGGCAATAGATCCTGTTTTTGCGCAAGCCAGGGATATGCCTAAGAGGGCATTAGCCCCATACTTGGATTTATTGGTTGTGCCATCCGCTTCAATCAGCAGGTGATCGATCATTGTTTGGTCGTATATGTTTTGACCGGTAAGTAGATCTGTAAGAGGGCCGTTTACGTGACTTACGGCCTGTTTGACTTCCTTGCCAAAATACCTCGTTTTATCATGATCACGTAGTTCAAGGGCTTCGTGCTCTCCAGTCGATGCTCCCGATGGGACAATCGCGCTGGAACAGGCGCCGCATTCTGTTGTTACTGTTACTTTGATAGTGGGATTGCCTCTAGAATCCAGCACCTGGAGTGCATGGATATCGATAATATAGGACATGGGGTAGCTCTCTGTGTTTAACGATGACGATGTTCTTCGGATAGACTCGTCATTAAAGCACAGTAAGAGGCAAATCTCAACTCGGAAATTTGATTTTCTTCGACAGCTTGTTTGACTGCGCAGATCGGTTCATTTAGATGGGCGCAGTTAGGGAATTTGCAGTGGATTGCAAATTCTACAAATTCAGGGTAGTATTGTTGAAGCTCTTCAGGGGGGATATTCCATAGGCCGAAACTTTTAATTCCAGGGGTATCTACACAGAAACCTCCCCCTTCAAGAGGGACCAGGTGTGTAGAGCTCGTTGTATGAGATCCTTTATTGGTTTTACTTACAACCAAGCCTGTTTTTAAGCAGGATCCGGTGACCGCGTTAATCAGTGAAGATTTCCCTACCCCAGACTGTCCAGAAAACACAGAGGTTTTTCCTTGCATCACCCCTTTTAACTCCTCAAGACCCTCATTCGTTCGTGCGCTAATGGAGATAGTTTTGATGCCAAGCTTGTCATAGGCCTTTATAAACTCTGTATACATATGAGTTTCTACTTCAAAGGTAATAGGGTCTACCTCTGGGCTGGGCTCTTTAAGGAGATCGATTTTATTAATGACGATAATGGGGGTCATATTCCCTTTTTCTGCGGCAATAATATAACGATCCACCAGATGGGGTTTAATCGCAGGCATTACAACAGAACAGGTGATGATAACTTGATCTATGTTGACAGCGATAAGCTGTTCTTTTCTGCGGGATAGGTTATCTGCTCTAGAAAGAATCGAGCTGCGCTGCAAAATATGACAGATAGATCCCGTTCTATTATCTTTGGGTTCAAATAAAACGAAGTCACCGACGGCCACAAGGTTTTTGACCTTATTTTTTTCTTGCTTCAAAGAGCCTTTGAGTTGACAGATCCACTCGTTATTCTCAGAGGAAACGAAGATCCCTTCGGGGTTGATAGCGAGCACTTGCCCTTTGCTAAAAAGAGATTCATCATTTTTTATGGTTTCTTGCTGTTTTTTTCTTTGGTCAAGGTTGGATTGTTTGTATTTTGATCGATCGGTCTCAACAGCTAATTTCCTTTCTTTACGTGATAATTTTCTGTCGTCTTTAGAATGAAATTCTTCTTCCACTGCAAAATAATGATCGCGCGTCACAGGGATCCTCTTATGTGCTGTAGCAAGATAGCCCCAGCGCTGGCTACATTTAAGGACTCCATGGGCCCGGTCATCGGGATGCTGATCTTATGAAAGTGCTCACGAATTTTTTGGCTTGGGCCTTGAGATTCTGAGCCAAGAGCTAACGCAAGTGGTGCAGTAAATTGCACGTCTATAAAGTGGGTGCCATCGAGGTCGGCTACATACAGATTCCGTGGCTTTTTTGTAAGAAGGAGGTTAAGATCATCCAGGCTTCCGCATTGAAAAGGTAGTAGAAACGTAGCTCCTTTAGCCGCACGAAGGGCTTTATCATTAAACGGGTCGCAGCAATCCTCCAGTAGAAATACCCCATCCCAACCGAGAGCTAGGGCGTTTCTCAAAAGAGATCCTAGATTGCCAGGATCGGAGACTCGATCGAGGATGAGCAGCCGTAAGCAGGAAGAGAGGTCTTGTTCTTGTGGCATAGCGACGATGGCTGCAACAGGTTCAGGAGACTGCATGCCAGAGATTTTTTTGATGATCTCTTCGGATACGATATAGGTCTGTCCCGATTTTGCAGCAGTCGTATGCAGGTAGGTCTCTAAAAGGACTGGGATCTCTGCAAAAGAGGATAGTTCTGCAATCAGTTTGCTTCCAAAAATCAGCGCTTTTCTTTCTTGCTGGCGGAAGGCTTTGCTTGTGCGTAGCTTCACACAGTATTTTACAAAAGGATGTTGCAGGCTCGTTATGGTTCGTGATAGCATGATTTACATTAAAAAATAATGGAATGTAGATGATCTCATAATCTAGTTTCTCTAGCAATCAATTATTAAATCTTTTCGAACAAAGAAATGAAGAAAAAACATAAAAATATTTTAAAACTTTCCCTTTTAATCCTTTGGCCGATTTGCTTATTAGTTATTGGATTTAATATTTGCTCTAGACCTGTCGGATTTGATATCGCAGCTATTCGGTCTAATTTTCAGTTTAAAGAAGGGAGCTCTCACAAAGCTCCGTCGGCACAAGAATTTGAAAAACTGCAGAATGCGTTTTCTCAAAAGTTTTACTACTTAGGCAATGGAGCTCAGTGTTATGCTTTTGTGTCTGAAGATCAAAATTATGTGATTAAATTTTTTAAAATGTCTCATTTAACCCCTAAATATTGGCTCAATTACATTCCTCTACCTTGGCTCGAGAAGTACCGATTTCAAAAAATTCAAATGAGAGAGCGTCGAAGGAAAGAAGTCTTTGATGGTTTTGAGGCGATTTATCACACATTTAAAGAAGAAACTGGTTTGCTCTTTATCCATTTTAGTAAAACAAGTTATTTGCATGACACCACAGATTTTATCGATAAAATGGGTAAGATGCATCATATTGCCTTGAATGGCGTTCCGTTTATCCTGCAGAAGCGGGCTCGTATGATTTATGATTATGTGGGGGATCTTATCGAGCAAGGACAATCGGAGCGAGCACTCGATTCTCTTATTTCCGTACTCGAGCTGATAAAAGCTCGATGTAAAAAGGGGTATTTCGATAGCGATACGGGAGTAAGCGGCAATTATGGTTTTGTAGATGGCCGGCCTATCGAGATTGATTTAGGTAGGGTTTATAAAGACGAGACGATTGTAGATCCTGTTCAATATATAAGGGAAGTAATGCACGTCAGTAAAAAGATTGAAGTATGGCTCAAAACAAACCACCCCGAGCTTCTGTCCGACTATCTAGAAAAAACGCAACAGATGTTATAAGCTAAGGAGTAGCTAGGATGAAAGCGGGCTCAATAGCGCCTTGGTATTGGCTGATAATAAACTGCTCCATGGCACGGGAATTCATCGCTTCTTTTAATGCCTGTAACTTCAATGATTCTTTATCGGCGCACCGTATCACAATGACATTCACATAGAGGGAGTCACTTCCTTCCAGGGTTAAAGCATCTCTTTGAGGAGATAAGCCTGCTTGTAGTGCAAAATTCGTCGGTATAACTGCCACAGCCACATCTTGTAAGCTTCTTGAAAGAATCCCTGCATCTAGTTCTTGGAATTTCATTTGTTTGGGGTTAGATACGATATCTCTTACTGTGCTCGATTCCTTTTTTAAGGGGTCCAGTCTGAGGATCCCCTCTTTTTCCAGTAGTTGCAGAGCTCTTGCTTCATTGGAGGGATCGCTCGGTATTGCGATAACAGATCTGTCCTTAATAGAGTCTAAAGAGGTGAGCGTCTGGGAATAGATCCCCATGGGTTCGATATGTGTTTTGGCAAGGATGCATAAGTCGTAGTGGAATTGCTCGATTTGCTTATGCAGAAAGGGGATATGTTGAAAAAAGTTAGCGTCTACATCCCCTTCAGCAAGAGCTCGGTTAGGGAGGTTGTAGTCGTCGGTGATAATGATTTTTAGCTGATACCCTTTTTGTGCAAGTGTCGGTTTGATGAACTCAAGCATCTGAGCTTGAGGCATAGTGGTAGCGGCTACTTTAATAAGCGATGCCGACTCTGTTTTTTGATGGCAAGAGGTTGCAAGAAATATGCAGAGTAGACTCAGGCATAGGATCAGTTTATTCATGGGGAAGTAGCCCTCTTTTTTTATGTATATGTAGTACAATGCGATTGCCTGCCCACTGCAGAACGGCAACAAGAACAATCAGCAATGAGACCGTTGCTGTCATAATAAAGACGTTAAATTGGTTATACCCATACTGGATAGCTATTTTACCAAGTCCCCCTCCTCCGACAAGCCCGGCCATAGCGCTGTATCCGACAAGATGGATCATCATATTTACAAAGCCGTGAATGAGCGAAGGCAGCGGTTCTATCAGAAGAACTTTTCGAATCAGTTGTAGCGTGGTGATTCCCATTAGCTGCGCTGTTTCAATGATATGTTTATCGATCTCTTTGAGACATTGTTCGACAACCCGTGCAAAAAAAGGAGCCGCCGCAATAGATAGCGGTACAATGGCCGCTGTCGTTCCAAGGCTTGTCCCGATAATCATCCGTGTCAGGGGAATCAGTGCGATCATCAGAATGGCAAAAGGAAAAGATCTTCCGATATTAACGAGCATACTGAGTATTTTATAGAGGAGAGGATTCTCTTTTATCTGACCCTTACTGGTAAGTGATAAAATAATTCCTATAGGCAGTCCAAAAAGAAAGGCGAAGAAAGAGGAAGAGAGAACCATGTACAAGGTATCGAGTAACCCTTGCGGTAACAGGTCTAATGCAAAAGACAGGTTATCGGATATCATGATCTAACACCTCAAACTGTATGCCGTTTTCTTCAAGAAATGCCAGAGCCCCATCTCTGTTTTTTTTAAGGCCTGATAGTTCAACAGTCAAGCTACCAATAGTGGTATCCTGTAGCGTATCTATCCATCCTAAAAGGATGTTTACCGAGATGTCAAAATTGCGAATCATCTGCGTAATAATCGGTGTTTTTGCAGTCTCTCCACGGAAGGTTAAACGGATGAAAAGTGCGTTATGCCCCGCTTTTTTTAGTATGTCGGTTGGTATTTCGTGGGGGCTATTCTGTAGCAGTTGTTTTGTAATGGGATGCTTTGGTTGAGTAAACAGGTCCGATACACTCCCCATGTCTACGATCTCTCCGTGCTCTAATACGGCCACTTTATGGCAGATTTGCTTGACGACCTCGATCTGATGGGTGATCAGGATAATGGTCAGGCCTAGCCTTTGATTTAGTTCTTTAAGAAGACTTAAGATTTCTTTTGTCATTCGAGAATCCAGAGCGGATGTGGCTTCATCACAAAATAAGATCTCGGGCTCTAGGGCAAGAGCGCGGGCGATTCCTACTCGTTGCTTTTCCCCTCCACTAAGTTGTGAGGGATAAGAGTCTTTTTTGTGGTAGAGCCCGACTAAATGAAGCAGATCCTCGACTTTAGATCTGATAGCATCTGGGGTCATGCCTGACAGCTCCATCGGAAAAGCCACATTTCCTTCGACAGTTCTCGAAGAGAGAAGGTTGAAATGCTGAAAGATCATCCCTACTTTTTTCCTGAAAGATCGCAAGGCTTGCTTTTTAAGAGCTCCGAGTTCCTGACCTGCGATATATATTTTCCCTGCAGAAGGGCTATCTAGGGTCGCAAGACATCTCATTAACGTGGATTTTCCGGCGCCACTTTGACCTATAATGCCAAAGATTTCCCCTTTATTTACCTCGAAACTTACCTGATGTAAACTGGTATAGATCTCTTTATTTTTATAGAAATACTTAGATACTTGCTCGGCGATAAGAAAGGGCTGCATAAGGATGAAAAGTAAAGGTAATAAATCCGAGAGGATAACAGCCGGTCCCATCTTAAGTAAAGGCTGGATTACGTTCATTGCAGAACTGGGGTATTAAAATTTTATTAGTAGGGAAGTAGTCGCTATGAGCTAAAACCCCTGGACACATACATTATATCGGCCATGTCCATTAAAATTTTGCAAAACCCGCTCACCCTAGTTCGTTCATTTACGCTCATGGAGGACCCTAGAATTGACTCACATAAACAGGCACCCTTTTTTCCCTATATGGGTATGCACCTTAAAGTGAACAGGAAATTCGGGCTTTTTTTGTATCCAATTTAGACTGGTTCTCTCAATACATGCATCTGAGTTCTGCAGAAAGTCCCTTTCTTTACGCAGTGGAGGATCTCAACCTGAGCTCTCTTGCCTTACCCTCTTGATTTTGTAGGCAATGTGTAATTGGAGCATGTTACTGCGTCAGCTCGGACTCTCATTGCGGGCGAGCTGTTGGGGGATTGTTTTTTTTTCAGTGTGTCTACAGATTAGCAGCAGCCTGTCTTGTTATACCTCTTACTGGATAAATAAGGGGCTTTTTTTGAGTTTTTTGAGTGCCAGCTCTGCATCATCAATTCCTTCATTGACGGCAATTTTCTCCCCTTCTTTCAGCAGTAATCCCATTTGAATACCTGGCTTAATCCCTTCTTTGATCAGGTCGGAGGCTGAGATAAGAGGTGATTGGGTTCTTATCCTTGTAATCGAGGTTTTTAGGCAGTCTTTTTTATGAGCATGGTAATGCAAAAAGGGCTGTTGTTGATCTCTAGGTAAATGGGATGCAATAATATCCAAAGCTATTTGCTCATGGGGATGAGCATAGAGTCTTGCCCATTGTACCGGTTCAATAAGCGAGCCTTCTTGTTCTCTTAAAAGGGATATCGATTTCATTTCGAATAAGAAGCGAACGAATTCTTTATCCTGCTTAGATAGCTTTAAATATTCACAGATCTGCAGTTGGAATGTTAAAGAATCCTCTGGGAATACAGTGAGGAGCTCTGCAATGGTTGGTGCCCCTTTAGGGAAAGAGCAGATACAGGATACTCGGCAGCGCACTTCTTCCACTCGTAGGCCTTGTAAAGAGGGGAAAATAGTCGGCAGTAGGTTAAGCGCGTGTAGGGTCTCAAGTCCTTTATCAAAATGGGAAAAGCGGGACATCTTCTGAAACTCTTGCCATATCCGTTCATGAGCGACTGCCGGCAGCAAGCTCTGTGCGTGCGCAAGGATTGCGCTGAGGGTATCGCTTTCTATGGCAAAGTTAAATCGTGTGGAGTAGCGGACGGCTCGCATCATCCGAAGACGATCTTCTAAAAACCGTTCGTTAGCATCCCCTATAGCTCGAATAATACCCTTATCAAGATCCTCTTTACCTCCCACATAGTCATATAGTTTTTTTTCTATCGGGTCGTAAAACATTCCGTTGATTGTAAAATCTCTACGCAGGGAATCTTCTTCGGCTGTCGCTTGGGTGATTTGGGAGGGTCTTCTCCCGTCTACATAGCCTTGTTCTTTGCGAAACGTAGCCACCTCAAATTGGTGCCCCTGTTCCACGACGATGACAATGCCAAAGGCGATCCCAACAGGAATCGTTTTAGGGAAAATTGATTGGATTTGCTCTACACTAGCGCTTGTGGCTATATCGATGTCGTCAGAGGAGCGGTTCATTAAAAAATCTCTAACCCACCCTCCTGCGATGTAAGCCACATGACCGTGCAATACAAGGGTTTTAATGATCTGTATAGCAATCGGTGTCGTTGGCATAATATCACGTCCATTAGAACTATACTCTACCTGTTCTTATGCATTTTATGCTTGTTTTTTGACGAGGATTTGTTCAGTAGAATCCCAGGTATGGGATGTATTTACCCTTTTTGATCCAGGGAGTGAAGAATTTGTCAACAATGGCCAGCAGGGAGGAGGTCGGGAAGTGTCTTCCTTTATCCACACTTGGCAAACGAATCCTTCTATTACAGCAGTGGTATTGTCTAACTACTGCGGATACCAGGATGTTAAGCTAGAGCGAAAATAAACTATGCTGGGCCTATCCTCTTGCATGTGTACCTAGAGAAAGGTTTTTATCCTTACAGAAAGGGCTCATTAGATCAGAGAAAGTTTTCTTTACGCTGAGATCTTGATCCTTTGGGTTAACGATCAATTTAAAGACATAAGAAATGCGCCACGTCTTAACTCCGGATGGGATTTTGGACTCTTCAATGCTGTGAGAAATATCTCCTTCAAAGAGAACTAAACGCATATTCAAGCAATTTACTCTCAAGGCAATATTGTCATCGTGATCGTAAAATACAGTTCCTAAACAATACTCTGATAGAAATTCTTCGGCAGTTGTGTAGACCATGACCGAGATAAGCCAGGGTTTTCCTGTTGCTCCATTGGCAAATGTATGGGGATGGAATTCTTTTTCGTGGGAATAGAGGATAGGGATTCCAAAAGACACCCGGCTTGCCGGATTGCAATCTTTATGTTTACCTAGCTCCCTACTCTCTTCGGATGCTTCCTCGAGCTTATTTGCAATGACCGCAGGAGAGCCATTAGAAGATTGGTCGCATAATTCCCATGGGAGCGTCGTAATATCGGCATGTAATTTTGCGCCAAGCGTCGCACATAACTTATAAACTTCAGTAATTGCCGCAGGTGGATGGGAAAAAAACTGCCACCGTTCTTTTCCATTCATTGAGCGAGCCGGTTTTTCCCCATTTTCAATGGCTTCAGGGCTTCCATAACTGTTTCGACTGAAGCTCGCGCTTTTAGAGAAGTATTGCATTTCTTCTCTCTCTGAGGGCAGAAAAAAATCATCAAAAATGTAGAGGTCTTTCTCTCCTATGACGGCTCGTTTAATTGAGGCACTGTGTAGTCTCGAGTCTGAAGACGTAAAAAGTTGGGACTCAAATTGGAAAGTGAGGGGGGAGGTGTTGGGGTGTGTGTAAATATTATCTAGGAGCGGCGCAGTGGTTTTTTTAATGTTTGGCTTTTCTTTTTTGTCAGAGGCTTCATTTAAGTTAATCATCAAACATTACCTTGATCTTGTTTTTCGACTATCATAATGAGAGCCTCTTTATATTTATAATATTCGCATGATTTTGGAACTTCGACCGGTATTGTTTTTTCCTGATAGTCGTAATTTGGACTTGTAATGATTGCTTCGAAGAATTCAGGGCTTTCAAATTTTGATATTGGAGAGCTTGCAAAGCAGGAGAATCGACTCCCCTTACGCATATGATTTTTAAGGCAAGTCTTTAGGAAAAGCAACATACAATCAGTGGGTTTTTTGATAGTTGTTGGAATGGGCGATGTGTTTTTTTGAAGCCCATATTTTGAGAGTGTTCTTTCATATTGTTCTTCAGAAATTTGTCCATTGCGAATTAGTTCATCTAGAAAATTGGCCATTTCAGGTGGGTGAAATGGGCAAACTTGGCTAAAAAATGCCTCGAGGTCAGAGTCGGTGTACTTGATGTGCATGATCTGAGGAAGCTGCCTTTTTACTTGCGCTATCAGTTCTTGCCCGTTTTTTACAATCATATTTCCCGTATTCAGATCTTGAGTTTTTTGTGCTTCAAGCCCTGGATCGATATCATTAAAAAATATGGCATCAAAGATTCCTAAATTGGGTAACGCATTTTCCCATGTATCATGAATGACTGTAATAGCGGGGTTGTGATCTGCCCATTTCGAGGCTTTGGCAGCGATTTCTGGATCAGATTCAACAATTGTATGATGTTTGGGATGAAATGTTTGGATGTGAGCAGATGAGTAACCTAAAGCAAATCCAATTTCTAGCACTTCCCCGGCAGGATGTAAATGATCGATCAAAGCTTTAAGATAGGGCTGTTCCCATGCCATCCTGGTGATGGGTTTTTCTGTCAGAAATTGCTTAGAGCTGTTATTTTGCTGGTTCATAAAAAATCCATTGCCACAGTCTATTGTTATCCTCTTGTTAAAGTGCATATGGTTTTCATTTCTGTCAATAACGATATGGGATAGGATCTGGTAACTTTTTCGTGGAAATGCAAGGCGATAAAATGAAAAGAAATATCGTTCCCGGCATCATGGAATGGGCGCAGCAAAACGAGTGCGTTAAGGCACTCATCATTCAAGGATCGCCAGATGGGAAAATGCCCGCTGATGAATTCGCAGACTATGACATTTCCGTTTTTTGCAAGACCTCTCCGTCTTATATTGGAACTGAAGAAGGGTTAGCGCGAATTTATCCGGTTTGGGTCTGCGTCAAGGAAAAGGTCTCTTTTGGTGGATAAATATTCCCTATTAGGCGACTGCTTTTTAAGGGTGGGGTCAAGGTCGATTTTTCTTTTTTTATAAAATCCTCTCCCGTTTAATTCGAGCCTTGCCCGATAAATATACGATGAAAATCCTTGGAAAGTTGCAATGATCAAAATACGGAAAGCTAAGATAAGTGACACCTCCCAATTAGAGACTCTTTTTCTTATCACCCGTCAGCATACTTTTCATTGGGACAGCCCCGATAAATTCAAGATTGAGGACTTCAAACAATCGACTTCCGGAGAAACCATCTTTGTGGCTGAAGATGAAGGAGCTTCTATCGTTGGATTTGTCTCAGTTTGGGAGCAAGATGCCATTCCTTTCATCCATAATCTTTTTGTGGCTCAGAATCACCAGAGAAAGGGGATCGGAGAGCTGTTAATACAAAGTCTCCTGGATTGGTTACCCCTTCCTTATCGTTTAAAATGTGTCTTCCAGAATAAAGGTGCCCTGGCTTTTTATCACAAGCATGGCTGGGTCGAAATAGGACGAGGGATCGGCGAAGATGGGGAGTACTTGCTTCTAGAGTTGCCCTCAGGCGGGGCACCTAATGGTTAAAATCGCTTCATGTCAATGGACTCCAGCTGCTAAGATAAAAGCTCGCAAAGACCAGATCAACAACATTTTGTTAAAGTGTGAAGCCGAACACATGGACTTTATCTGTTTTCCTGAAGGTTTCTTGCCTGGGTATTGGCCAATGATGGAGAATCCATCTGCCCAGGGCATAGCAGCATTTATGATCCGGATGGAAGGAAAATGGCAAGAAGTCGTGAAGGCCATGAAGACAAGGGACGTCGAGTACATGGCAGTCCATTTCTCGCTCAAGAGCTCGATAATAAGTCATTTAATATAAAAGAAATAAAGCATGCCTTTGACAAGATTGAAACCACTAAAATCTAGGAGCGACAAATAAAAATGATAGGTCCTAATCCAAACGCCATCTACCCCCTTAACGACTATACGAAACTCATTTTTCTCAAAAACTTCGTCAAGGCCAGCAACATTATCGTCGGCGACTACACCTATTTCGATGACCGTCGCAACGGCCCCGAGCAGTTTGAAGAATATAATGTCCTCTATAATTACGACTTCACAAAAGTCAAACTCGTCATCGGGAAATTCTGTGCAATTGCAGCAGAAACGCGATTCATCATGACGGGCGATCATAAACTGGACGCCATCAGCACCTACCCATTTCCCATCTTTCAGCAGGGATGGGAGAAAGTTTTCAACATCTTTGATCTCCCAGTAAAAGGGGATATCATCGTTGGCAATGACGTTTGGTTTGGGTACGACTGCCTGATCAAGGGAGGAGTTAAAATCGGAGACGGCGCGATCATCGCCACCCGAGCTGTCGTAGTCAAGGATATCCCTCCCTATGCTATCGTCGCTGGAAACCCTGCTAAAGTTGTTAAAATGCGCTTTGATGACAAGATTATCGAACGTCTCCTTCGCATATCTTGGTGGGACTGGGATATTGAGAAAATCAATCGGAATCTTTCCCTGATCTGCAATCTCGATGTGGATCGATTGGAAGCAGCAAGCTTGGAGAGATAAACATGGTCGCAACCAATATACGCCTTGTTCAGCCGCAAGATATTAAAGCCCTCGGTGATCTGTATTTTCCATGGTCAAGTAGAGAAGAGACGGTTGAAAAATAGACCCACTATCTGGATGAGCAACAAAAAGGAGCTAGCATGGCCTGCATTATTGAAGAAGAGGGGAAATTGTCGGATATGGGAATCTGCTCCCATCTTCTGAGTACCTTCATTGTAAGCAAAAATAGGATCCCTCAGATCAATGATGTCTGGGGTTACGAAGAAAATAGAAATAAAGGGATCGCTACCGCATTGATCGCTCATTTAGAGCAGCTCGCCAAACAAGAAGGCTACCACATAATCGGAATAGGGGTTGGCTTATATCGAGACTATGGAACAGCTCAACGACTCTATTTTCGATTAGGCTACAAACCGGACGGCGAGGGAATTACCTACAAGCATGCGGGGTCATACCTGGAGAGAAGTCCCCAATAGATGACGATCTAATTCTCTGGGTTATAAAGTCTTTGTCATAGTAAGATTTTTTGCTAAAATGAGGTTTTTTATGGCTCGTAAGTTATTTTCAGCATTTATTATTTGTGGGCTATTCATTTTAGAATGTACACGCACGCTTTCTGCAGAGGAAAATTTTCTTCTTATTAATGGCGACACAAATGAAATAGTGGTTGAGTTAGGCCCTCATATCGACGAACGTGTTACCCCTGCCTGTTCATTTAATATTGCTTTAAGCTTGATGGGATTTGACGCCGGAATTTTAAAGGATGAAGAGATACCAATCTGGAATTTTCAAGAAGGCTATGATGATTTCTTAGAATCATGGAAGGCTTCTCAGACTCCTCACTCCTGGATGACACGGTCTTGTGTCTGGTATTCCAAAATCATCGGATTACAATTAGGTTTGGAAACAATCCAAAACTATTTAGCGTTACTCGAATATGGGAATCAGGATATGTCTACAGGACTGGCAACACCTGGAGGATCCACCAAAGCCGCATGGATAAGTGCTTCCCTGACTATTTCTCCAAGAGAGCAAGTTGATTTCATCCAAAAAATGATCCATGGGAAGTTTTCTGTTTCAAGCAACGCTATTCAAATGACAAAGGGACTTGTATTCAAGGAAGAGTTGCCTGAAGGATGGAAATTATATGGGAAAACTGGGCTAGGTACCATCGTTAGTCAAGATGGTCCCAATTTACAAGTTAGATGGTTCGTCGGATGGATCGAGAATGATCATGCCTTCTTTCCATTCGCCTACCAAATGCGCGAAAAAGAAATCAATGTCGGGCTAGCTGTCCCAAGAGTCAAACAGCTATTAGTGGAATCTCAAGTGATGAGCCGCGGTTGGCATGACTAACCCTATTCAAACTGACCTGCAAAAAAAACTGTTTTTAGGATCGATAAGCCTAATCCATGAACCTGGTTGGGAGGTTTTAAAAGAGAGCGATTTGACTGCTTACGTTGGATTTGTCTCAGTTTGGGAGCAAGATGCCATTTCTTTCATCCACCATCTTTTTGTGGCCCAGAATCACCAGAGAAAGGGGATCGGAGAGCTGTTAATGCAAAGTCTACTGGCTTGGTTACCCCTTCCTTATCGTTTAAAATGTGTCTCAAGGCGAACAATATATTTTTTTGCATGATAGCTACCATTAGCGTCCACTGTCTCATATTCCCGAGCAAAGACTGGCATCTTTTTAAGCTCTATGGCTCCGACAAAGTGCATGCGGTACTGCGTGCTGGTTGTAGGTAGGGTTTTGATTTCCCCTTTTTTTATCCATCCACAAACTGATTTCGACTGAAACTTGGGATATACTGCATCCATGAAATAAAGTTCTTCGTTTTCCAAATCGTGCTGTGTTGTAGTTTGCGATGCGCTTGAGCAATTGACTCGGGAGACATGCCTTCGCTTCTTGCTAAAACCACGCATAAACGTAAACGGTCATGAATACTTTCAAAAAAAAGAATAGCTCACCTATTTTTAAATAGAATGTTCAAGGTTTTTTCTCAGATTCAGCTAGGCAAAGTATATAAAAGTTTTTATCTTTTTAAGAGGCCTTCTACTAGGATATCGGATCCCTCTGAAGTATGTCTACCCGCAAAAAAAGCCTTGGGTTACTATAGAAGAAAAGGGAATCTATGGGCTCTAAAATACGGGTTCTGTCAGAAATAACAATCAATCAGATTGCAGCAGGTGAAGTGATTGAAAGCCCATCTTCTGTCGTTAAAGAATTATGTGAAAATTCTCTCGATGCGGGCGCCAAACGAATCATTGTAGAGGTAGAGGGTGGAGGGCTACACTCCTTGCGTATTACCGATGATGGCTGTGGCATGGAGAAAGAGGATGCCCTTCTCTGCCTTGAAAGACACGCTACGTCGAAAATCCACGAGGTCAAAGACCTGTTCCGTATTCAGACGATGGGTTTTCGTGGCGAGGCTCTGGCGTCTATTGCCTCCATTTCTCAATTAACTCTTACAACCTCCATAGGTGAGGTCGGTGTCCGCCTCGAGGTGGATGCAGGAGTGGTCAAAAGCATCTGCCCCTATCCAAGAAATCAAGGGACGACGATGGAGGTCAGGCACCTTTTTTTTAATGTGCCTGCAAGAAAAAAATTCCAAAAGAGCCCTTCTGCTTGCCAGGCAGAGATTACAAAAGTCATCACCCACCTAAGTCTTGCATACCCAGATGTCGTTTTTGAGATACATCACAATGATACCGTTGTTTTCAGGGCTGAGCCCCCCTCTCATTTGGATTTTCTAGATCAGCTGACATCCCGTATCTCCTCTGTGCTGGGCACTTCTTTTTCCCAGTCGGTGTTACAAGTAGATGGTGTAGAAGGTCCTTTTGTCATCAGGGGTCTTATAGGTGCTCCCGATCAGACAAGGCATAATCGGACAGGACAATATCTCTTTATCCATCAACGCTCCATTGTCTCACCTGCCATTTCTTTTGCTATACGCGATGCATTTGGTACGAGGATCAGTGCAGATAGGCATCCGATTTATGTTTTACATATCCAGATGCCGCCGGAGTTATTAGATGTCAATGTACACCCTCAAAAAAAAGAGGTCCGTTTTACTCAGGAATCCCTTATTAAAAATGCCGTGTCTAAGGTGGTACAAAGAGCTCTTAACTGCTCTTCTGTCAACATCGCGCCAGCAGATGTTGCTGTTTTTGATGACTTTGCATTTGATGTAAGTCAGTGGGATACAAAAAGTCAAGAGCCTGCAAGATGGCAAACGGCGTCTTTTGCATGCAGAAGGACTCCAGAGCTCGATATCCAGACTCCTGTGCTGCCTCTGATAGAACAGGGTATCCGTGTCATTGGTTTATGGTCACAGTATCTTTTAGTGGATTCAGCAAGCCTCAGATCTGTAGTGGGCGCGCAAGAAGGGCTCTGTTTGATAGATCTAAAGGCTGCTAAGGCCCGAGTCCTCTTTGAGCAATTCCTTAAGAGATCCGATACACCAGTCCATAGCCAGGGTCTATTTTTTTCTATAGGATTTGAGGTTCCTTTATTTGAGATGCCTTCATGGTTAGATAACCTTGAAACCTTTCAGAAAATAGGCTTTAGTATCAATCAGTCTGGTCCTAAGTCATTCCTTGTAGACGCAATCCCCAGCTGCGTCGATGAGTCTGAGGTAGTCGAGATCCTCAAGCAGATGTCCGATATGACTATATCTCTTGACAAGGAAGAGAATGAAAGTCTAGAACTAAAAAAAATGAGGTCTTTCGTACAGGTGGTTTGTCGGTTTATCCAGTCTAGCAAGGGTCAGGTTCTGATGCCTGAGGCTCTGTCTATTATGGAGCAGCTACTAAAAACATCATCCCCTTTGTACTGCCCTCAAGGTCATAAAATCATAGCCTCCATGAGTATACAAGATGTTGCCTCATATTTTACAGATAAGGAAAGAGGAAATGCAGTCCAGGCTCTTAAGACTGCAAGACCTTCTTCAAAAATATAAAGTAGATGCCTGCGTCATCGAAGAACCTAAAGATCTTTTGTATTTTACAGGTATTGCCATGTCGGCAGGAAGGCTGTGGGTCCATAGTAAAAAAGTGGCTTTATTTGTCGATGGAAGATACCGGGAAGTGTGCATAAAAAACTCGGTCATTCAACCTGTTTTTGAAAGTAAGGCAGAGGTTGAAAGAGATTTTCTCAGAGACATACATGTTAAAAAGGCTCTTTTTGACGGTGCCTCTACCAGCTTCTCTCGTGCCGCAGAGCTAAAACACTTCCTCCATGCCTCTGTTAATGGAGCCGAAGTTATTGCTATAGATCGCTTCACCATGCCCCTGCGTATGATGAAAGGAGCTGTCGAAATTCATGATCTAAAACAGAGTATCAGAATTCTGAAAAAGGCCTATAGGCATCTGCAGACTACAATACAAACAGGGATCTCAGAACAGGCTTTAGCTCAAGAATTTGAGGTGATGCTACGCCGGTTAGGAGCTCAGGATGCAGCTTTTGATCCGATTATTGCATTCGAGAAAAATACGGCCATGCCCCATTACCGGGCGGGCCGGTCTAAATTAAAGCAGGGGCAAATGATCCTGTTTGATCTAGGCGTGGTTTATGAGCATTATCATAGTGATATGACAAGGGTCATGTTCCATGGCATTCCCAATCCTAGGCTTTTACGCCTGGTTTTTTTAGTAAAACAGGCTCATAAAGCAGCGGTGGCTCTCTGCAAGCCCGGCATTACTTTTGGGCAGCTCGATACAGCCGCTCGCCAGGTGTTTCGCGAGCATAATGTCGAAGAGTATTTTGTGCATAGCCTAGGTCATGGTATTGGTCTTGATACTCATGAGATGCCAACCATTCGCTTTCAAGGTATCCATAAGGATATGGAGCTGCAATCGGGCATGGTTTTTACGATAGAACCGGGCCTTTATATCCCAGGAGTGGGAGGAGCTCGATGGGAAGATATGATCCTTATTACAGACAAAGGGCATGAAAATTTAACGGAAGGGATCTAAAGGTTCGATATGACGCAAAGATATAGGCTGTTTTTATGGGTTTTTATCACCTTTTCTTTTATTTTTCTCGGCACTTTTTTATGTGAAACGGTCATTGATAAGGATCGGGTCGGGCATATTCGCGAGGATTTCTCTCACTTTTATACCGAACTGCAAGACGATCAACGTGGCTATACCAAGCATGTTGTCACAGAAGCGATATTCAGTCGTATTGTCCAGTTGGATGCCTCTCTTGGATTTATAGAAAGCGATCCAGGTATTCGATCCTTTTATGAGCCCACAGACAGAAATCTACAGATGGGCACATGGCAGAAGGCTGCAGAGCTTATACAAAAAAAGCCACAGCTGGATTTTCTGCAGAATTCTTATGAGGGAAAGGTCCTTTCATTGATCACCCCTATGCGTTCTGGCATGCATCCCGTATATCGGCAGCAGGGTGATGATCTGGAGTTTTGTTGGATACGTCTTAGTCCTGCCATAGGTCAACATAAAGGGTCTGTCTATATTGGGGTCTTGCTGAGTCCCAATACGTATGTTGTATACGACGCTGCTATTTTACAGACTCTTGCCGTCAAAGATCTTAAAAAAAAGATGCGAGCTATAAACGGTGTTAAAGGCTCTATGGAGTTGTTTGTCGACAGACTCAGTCGTGTCCAGAGCTTACTTAAAAAAGGTGTACATTCTGATGGTTCTTATCAAGAAGTAGAAGATGTTTCCTACCAGCCTCTACCAAGTTCTGAGCTATCTCAATCATCGTTAACCCTGTCGATCAAAGATCAGCAGCAGTATGATCGTCAGTTGATGATGATACAAGAGCTATGTGCCCTTGCTCAGGCAGGGGTGATAGAGGGAGGCCTGTGTTCTTCCCGTGCTCCTACTGCTATCTGTTTTTTTCCAGATCAGACTTCCTTGGGCAGTGGTTTGTTAACCCAAGAAGTCTTTTCCACTAGGGAGCAGTTCCCTGCTGAAAGGTATTTTCAGGACCAGAAAGGCACTAGCGAATCGGCCGCCTCTTTAGCGATTTTTGCTCATCCAGATACAGAGCAGGTGTACATCGGGAATGTCATTGAGTTGCAGTCTATAAGTGCGGGTCACCAAAAAAAGGGGTACCTTACGATGGGCTTTGATGCTGATGCTTTATTACAAGAGATCTCAGGTACTTTGCATCAAATGACATGGATGATTCATAATGGTCAGCTTATGGTAAGCGCCTCTTCCTCTGGAAAAAAGATGGCGCTTACCAAGATCGATGCAGACCAGCTGCAGGCTTTGGTAACCACCCCCTACGGTACAGTCAGTGTCGAGGGAAAGCCTTATTACTATGTCCATGTCCAACCTTTTGCATGGCATGATGTCCACGTTTATGTACTAAAGCCTGCTGCGATAGAGTCGGCTCGTATCGATGAGCTTAAACAGGCAGTCCAAAAAATTTTAAAGGACAGTAGTCGTTCGCGTGATGTAGTGGTTTTTTTAGGTATGGTGATTATTATCATTACGTTGCTGAATGTAACGAAAAAGATTACGAGGCCTATTGTAGCTATGGCACGGGCTGCGCGTCTTGTAGGAAAGGGCCGTTTAGAAGATATTCAGATCCCTTTACTCCATCTGGGATCTAATAATGAAGTCCAAATACTGCGTGATTCTTTTGCGGAAATGATCGAGGGCTTAAAAGAAAAAGAAAAGGTAAAAGGCATCTTAAATAAAGTGGTCTCTCCAGATATTGCTAAAGAAATTTTAAAGGGCGATATCCAT
>CAMDPQ010000034.1 GCA_945905275.1 Chlamydia trachomatis | reverse complement strand
GGATCCTGCTCTAATTAAACCTAAGCGGTAAGGGAAGCCATTCACGTAAAATTGGCTCATGATCATTCGAACACTGTGTATATCGGTCGCTGCGTGAGCAAAGATAGGCATTTCATGGCCATTGAATAATATACTCCGCTTAGCTGAATTCGGAAGAGAATCTTGAACATTCAGGTTAAAAACAGGTAAGATGTTTTTTTTATTTGAAAACACTCATAACCATTTCTCCAGAAATAAAGATAGAGCTTAAGCGATGTGCAAGATAGGCACGAGACCTGCATGAGCAATTGCGTTTATCTGTGGTTTTAGCAAGAAGCAAAGGTATGTCTCCGGACTTAATACCCTAAGCCCATCGCATAAGTGTATTAAGCGTTTATTGATATGTATCGGAATATGAATCAGAAACTAAAACATAACACGATCCAAGGGGTGGAAGTAAGAGCAAATTAGACACATTGCAATACCAAAGAACTGCTCGACTAACTCCAAAAAACCACCTATCTTCACGTAAAAGAAATTTGTAAATACATCAAAGTCAAATACGGGATTGAGTATTGGAAGTCAGGCATGACTTTTTGGGTAAAAGACCATCCATTTAGCTAGAAGCAACCGATAAAAATTCCAGGTAAGTTAGATCCTGCAAAGCAAGAGGCTTTCATGGGAGCTTATGAAGCCCTAAAGGGACCCCTTTTATCAAACGAAGAACTGTATTTTATGGACGCAGTATATCCCGAATTGAAGAGCAAGGAATCCCCCTGAACGTTCGGCAGTGTCATACCGAACATATTCGCGACGAAAACGCCTGATAGTGTCTTGCTTAGACCTGGATTTTGTAAAAGAGCAATGGGGTTATTCCATTGGAGGTGAAATGGTGAAAATTTTCACAACACCAGGAAATTAAATCCAGAACATGATCCTATCTGATCATTCAACCCACTTATGAAGAGCGGTAAGATAGATAGAGTGCTTACATAGAAGGAAAGTAGTAGGGAAAAACCAGTGAGAAAAGATAGGATAGAGGATAATAGATCCCTTTTTTTACAGATAACCGGGTAGGAATTATGAATGATGACATCCAAGAGCTAATTAAAAATTTAGAAGAAAGACTCCTTCATATGTCGAGGTATCTTTGACCTGGCTGTAAAAGAGCGTCAGGTAGAGGAACTAGATCGAAAGATGCAGGAACTGGGCTTTTGGGATGATAACGCCCAGGCACAAAAGACGATTGCCACCTGCAATGCATTAAAAGCTTGGACTGCTCCTTATCGCGCTGTGGCTCAGAGGGTGGAGAATGTCAGAGCTCTTCTGCCTGAGGTAATAGAGCTTGGCGATGTTGAGATGTTACAGGCTTTGCAGGAAGAGCTTATACAAAGCGATAAGCTTCTTTCCGATATGGAGGTGAAAAAGATGCTCTCCGGTGAAATGGATGGGAAGAATTGCTTTTTAAGTATTAATGCCGGCGCTGGAGGTACTGAGGCTTGTGATTGGGCGTTAATGCTCTCGCGTATGTACCTCAGGTGGGCTCATAGAAAAGGATTTCATGTAGAGGTTTTGGATACGATCGATGGAGATGTAGCGGGCTTTAAAAGTGCAACCTATAAGCTCTCAGGTCCTTATGCTTTCGGATACGCTAAAGCAGAAAAAGGAGTCCATCGACTGGTACGTATTTCCCCATTCGATAGTAATGCCAAACGGCATACCAGTTTCGCCTCTGTTGATGTGACTCCTGAAATCGATGATGATATCTCCATTGAGATTCGCCCTGAGCATTTGCGTGTTGATACTTATAGGGCCTCAGGTGCTGGAGGGCAGCACGTCAACAAAACCGATTCCGCGGTCCGGATCACCCATTTAGCTACAGGGATTGTCGTCTCTTGTCAAAATGAGCGCAGTCAGTTTCAAAATAAAGAGACGTGCATGAAGATTTTAAGAGCCAAGCTGTATGATAAAGCAAGACTTGATAGAGCATCGAAGATTGAGGCTTTAGGTGGTGAGAAAAAAGAAATCGCTTGGGGTAGTCAGATTAGAAATTATGTCTTTCAACCCTATACTCTTGTGAAAGATACAAGAACCAGGTATGAGGTAGGCAATATCGATGCTGTCATGGATGGTGATATTGATGGTTTTATTAACGCGTATCTTAAAGAATTTGGTTAAGTATGGTTGATTTTCCAGGCTTTGATCTTCGCTATACAGAAGAGGCAGATTTACCCTATTTAAAGAGTTGGGTAGGGCACCCTTCTGTCATGAAGTGGTTTCCTATATCGGATGAGAAGGAGCTTAACGACGCTTTGCTCTGTTGGATCGGTTTTGCTAAATTTAAGTGTAGTCTGACAGCTGTTGTGGGTGGGGTGCCCTGTGGTATGGTGACTTTATTTTTAATGCCCTATAAAAAAGTGGCCCATGAGTCGATGTTTAAGATCGTAGTCAGCCCTGAGTATCAGCATCGGGGTATCGGAGCCTCTTTACTCAAAAACATCAAACATCTCGCTCAGCAGCGATTCCGTCTGGAACGGGTACATATAGAGGTGTATGCAGAAAATCCTTTGATTGTTTTATTAGAAAAACAAGGGTTTCATCCTATTATGCGGCAAGAGCATTATTTTAAACATGATGCTGGATACTCAGCAAGAGTGTTATTAGAGGCTGATATTCAAGAGGTAGATCGTGGAACTACAAGTTAAAGATCTTTCATTTCGATCTGTGGAGATATCCGATGGAGCCATCTTAAAGGAGTGGCTAATGGATCCTGTCATCTTGCATTGGTTCCCGATGGTTGATGAAAGGGAGGTCGATGACGCCGTAAGCGTCTGGATGAATTATTCCCTTGTAGGAGCTGGGATAGTCGCTCTTTGGCAAGGTTCTGTATGTGGTTTTTTTAACCTCTATATCCAACCCTTTAAAAAAACAAGGCATACAAGCCTTTTTTCGATCATTGTAGATCCAAAGCTCCGAGGTAAGGGGATTGGTCGCTCTTTGATCGAAGAAGGGGAGAAGCTTGCTGTAGAGAAGTATCACATCGAAATACTCCATTTAGAAGTCTATGAAGGCAATCCAGCAGAAAAATTATATGCAAGGCTCGGTTATGAGGTGTATGGAAGGCAAGATCGTTTTACCAAGGAAAATGGTGCGTATCGGGCCAAGGTATGCATGCAAAAGATCCTGCAAACTCTGGGTTCATAACGATCTTGTAGGGATGGGGAAAGCAGTTGAAAATAGTTGGAAGAGCAGCTAGAATATCTCTTGATAGCGACCTGAAAAATTCACATGAACAGAATCATATGGCATGGATGCAAAAAATCAAGGGGTTATTCTCCTTTGTCGATTCAGTACCCAGAGTGGTGCTGGCGGAGGGCGTTTATAACCTGCAAGCGATGTATGATGAGTTGAATGCCCAGTATTTCGAGGGTCGAGTCTGTCTTTCTATCGACTGGTTTGGGAGGAACCCTTCCTCGGGCAGGAGCCATCGCAAGGTGTTAGGCTATTACAACAGTGGCAAAAAATGCATTCGGATTCATACGTCTTTAAACCATCCTTTTTTCCCTCCTTATTTTGTGGCTTATGTCATCTATCATGAGATGGTCCATAGTATAGCACCTCCTATGCCGGGCCGTACTCGTAGAAAGGTGCATCATGAAGAGTTTAGGAAAAGGGAGAGGGGTTTTCATGACTATGCGATTGCAAAACAATGGGAACAAGAAAATTTAGCAAAGATCTTATACGGAAGAGAGATATATGGCAGGACATAGTAAGTGGGCAAATATTAAGCATCGTAAGGGCAGGGCAGATGCAAAAAAGGGGAAGATGTTCTCACGCGTTACCAAGGAAATTATTAGCGCAGTCAAGCAGGGGGGTGCTGATCCAAAAAATAATCCGAAGTTGCGTATAGCTTTGCAAAAGGCAAGAGAGGTGAATCTTCCAAGTGATAATATCGAAAGAAATATTAAGAAGGCCTCTTCTGCGGATCAAGCCGATTATATCGAGATGACCTATGAGCTGTATGGTTATGGTGGAGTCGGTATCCTTGTAGATATCATGACCGATAATAAAAACAGGGCAGCCTCTGACATGCGTATTGCAACCAATAAAAGAGGGGGTACGATTGCCAGTCCTGGTGCGGTCTCTTTTAATTTCGATAAAAAAGGAGTCATTCAAGTCCTTAAAAAAGGAGTGGCTGAAGACGATCTTTTTTTAGCCGTCTCAGAAGCTGGTGCAGAAGATTTTGAAGGTATTGAAGAGCTCTTTGTCATCACCACTCCGCCGGAGCTGTTATTTCAGGTAAAGGAAAAAGTAGAGCAAATGGGTTTGCATTGTGAGCTCGTCGAACACGATATGATCCCTAAAGTGTATGTCGAATGTGATGTAGAAGCGATGAAGGCCAATGAAGCGTTAATTGCTTGGTTAGAGGAGCTGGATGATGTGGATGTGGTCTATCATAATATGAAATCGATCGAATCCTAAGAGGGATGGTTTATTTTGTTTTGTAGTATTTTTTGATTGCAATCGGCAAAAGAGCTAGTAGCCCAAGAGCTAGTAGCAGAAGCTCTGTATGGGTATCTAAAATATTGGCCATAGAAAAAGGTTCATTGCTCATAAGCGTTTTTTTGAAATGCCCTCCTGCCTTTGCAAGGATGCAGGATAAGGGTAATGTCCCGATAAATGTAGTCCATAGAAACTTTAGAGGGTGTGTTTTGAGTCCAGCTGCCAGTAAGTTCACTACCCAGAAAGGGAGGATGTGGGAAAAACGGAAAAATAGTAAATAAGAGAGTTCGTTTTTCGCATACATGATCCCTAGTTTGCTGCGTATAACTTCGGTCGATTTTTTTTTGTAGTATTGCTTGAATACATAACGAATAAGACAGAAAGAGCCGAAGGCACCCACTGTTTCTGAAAAGGAAATAAATAAGACAGCCAGGGGAAAGGAATAGGTCGTTCCTGCAAGGATGGATAGCAATGTCGAATCGGGAAGAGTAAAGAAAATCGATATCACGTAGACAGCGAAAAGTAGTATCGTAAACAGTAAAGGTTGTTGTGTTTCAAGTGTCACTAACATCGCATACTTAGATCTTAGCTCGGCTAATGTAATTGGGTGTGCTAGATGTAGCACCACCATCAGCAGGATAAAGACTACCAATATTGAAATAGCCAGGGGCCAATGTATTTCCTTTTTTTTCTTGAAAAATGGTATTTCCATAAGGCTCCTTTTAGTCTCTTCTATAACGCATTCAAAGATTTATATGTCAGAAAAAAGCTCTCTTGCTTTACAAAGTAAATGGATCTCTTTTCTGTCTTAAATAGCTTGCGCCAAGACATAACAGTGGAATACAAGGATGCGCAGATGTCACAGTCTATCTTAGGCTTGCTTTTTGTATTCAATCACATAGGAAGGGATGAATGAGTGTGGCAAATAGTCTGCTAGAACCCATTCTAGATAGGGTGCTTCAGAGAAAAACGATCCTAATTCTTATGAGTGAGGGTGGAGGTGGTCATAAAGTGGCAAGTGCCGCAATGAAAGAGATCCTCTCTCCCTATTATGATGTCGAAATCGTCAGCGCTTTACCCCACATCATCCATCAGTTAGATTATTTTACCATGGTCACGGGCGGGTCTTTTACAGGAGATGATTTTTATAACTTCCTGTTGCAAAGGGGATATCATCAGGCTGTGAGCTTGCTTGCAAGGATGGGTCTCAAATATATGGTCGCTAAAAGGCATCAGATTGATAAGCTATTTCAGCGTTTTTTATCTAAATCTTCTATCAAATATGATATGGTGATTTCTACATTTCCTTATGTAAACTGTGGTCTTGCTTTAGCAGCGCAAAAGCTTAATCTCCCTTTTCTTGTCATGCCGACAGATCTTGATACAGCTACTTTTTTCTGTGGTTTGTCTGAACTGGATTTTAGTAAGGGGGGGCATCTTGCTTTTGCACTCCCTTATGATGATCAAGATTTAATCAAAAAAGCCTTTCGTCATTTTAGCTTACCTAAGGATAAAGTCCATATCACGGGATTTCCTGTCAGAAAAGAATGTTTAAGACGGTATACAAAAGAGCAAACACAGCTCATGCAATTTAAGCACGGACTCCGTTTAGATAGTGTTATTTTAACTTTGCTGTTAGGGGCGGCAGGAAGTGAACTTTTGCATACCTATGCTATGGAGCTATTTCGTATCGATCCTTCCTGCTATCGCAGCCCACTCGAGGTTAATGTTTGTGTGGGGAGATATGAAAAAATGAAAATAAAGATTCAGGAGACTATGATTTCTATGGGAGGGAAGATCCTAAGAGAAAATCGTTATTATACCACAGTCAAATCCCCTCAAGGAGTGCTTTTTCATCTACGTGGTTATATGAAGGAAATGGTGGAGATTATGGTCTGTTCTTCTCTGATGATCACGAAAACGGGCTCGTGTACTGTGAATGAAGCGATTTATCTTGGTAAAAGACTTCTGCTAGATAACACAGAAAGCTCATCCGCTCGCTATCTACAATGGGAGAATTTCAATGTCCCATTTGTCCGTAAGCACGGGCTTGGGGATGCCTTTACTGAGCTTAAAGAACTCAATCCAATGATCTATTTTCTTTTGCAAGAAGATCTTGGTCATCCCGTGCTGTCAGGAGCTTTTACTCTGCCTGCTTTTGATACCAAACTGTTGGAGTTAGTCTCCCAGATGTTACTGTAGATTCTGTAGCTGGCAGTTCATACGAGCCGGATGACTTGAATGGCTGGAATACTTACCTTTACAGCAATCGAGATATTACTTGTCATTTTGAGTCGTCCTTGTGACTTCCTTCATCAAAATGAGATTTAATGGCCGCACCAGTAGCATACCATTTCCTTCCAAGCTTCTTTCCCTTGAGTTCTCCCTGGGAACGCATCTTTCTTACTGTTTTTTCTGTGACACCCAGTATTTTAGCTAATCCAGCAACGTCATAAAGGGTATCGTCGTCTATCTTCGTACTCATGGGTTATGTCCTTCTTCCTTTAAATAATTACGTAACGTTCAGCACCAGACTTGATACGTTCATGGGTGTGAAAATAAATCATAGTAGTTTTTGGGTCTGAATGCCTAGCCATAGCCTGTGCTTGGATTAATGAAGCTCCGTTCTTAATGCTTAGGCTGAATGCTAATTTCCCGCAAATCAACCTAACTATGCTTTTTGGTGAAAAAACACCCTTGGCTGGCGATGATAAAAGTCTTCTTGGGCAGCCTTAATCAGATACTACTCTATCTAATTATGTAAGAACTTCTTCTTTTCTAAATATAGGGAAGTTCAGCATGGTCATGAACAAATGGTCCTAGAGCAAGAAGAGCGAGATCTACTTAATACAGTACAATTTTCAAGTGTTATGGACCATTTAGCTCAGAGCTGACTCAAAAACAACAGAAGTTGTTTGCAGTCTTTAAGGGTACTCTAAAAACCTGTATATAATTTTTTAGGGATTTAGGTGTATTACTTCTGTTAGAATTCAGACTATTAGTAAAAATATTAGGTAAGGTATTTTTTTTTAATATTAGTTTTTTAATATTATTTCTATAGAAATTAATTACTGTAATAGTTTAAAGTGTTTTGCATTAGTTGCAGATTTCTTTTCATTAAGGTTAACTGTTTTTTTATCCTGCAACCATTTTTACAGTTCAAAATAACAAAGGTGCAGTACATGCTTAAGGCTCTAGAAAACTGGTGGCAAGGTCCCTCTCAGCCATCTCCAGTAAGTCCCCCGCAGAATCACACCCCAGAAAAGGTGACTACTTATACAAAAGAGGCTTTGCGCCAATCAGGAGATTCTCTTCGTGGGTCGCGTAGTACTTCTCATGGGGAACGTTCATGGGAGGTCGTGGACCTGACTCAATCAGTGGCGGTAGCTTCGGGACAAGCAGATCGTGCACAATCCGAAGAGCGTTTCCGCCAGTGGGTTGAAAAATCAGAGACTCGATCGGCATCTGAAGGGAGGATCGGGGTTCTAAGTTATCTAGGTGCTATATTTGAGCCCAAGCCAGAGATTCGGGTGCCCGAGTTTGAACGTCAGCTACAAAAAGCTTCTAGGGATCCTCAATCAGCTTTATATGGTCAAACTGAGATCTTTACATATGCCAACCAAGAGGAAGAAATCAGGGAACTATTATCTCGGAAGCCTAAGGTCAAGGTAGGGACTGTGAGAGATTCTTTCGATCTAGCTGATCTAACGCAGTCTACCCTTGAGGCAGGTGTTAAGGGGGTAAATGGTCAGGCTTTAGCAGGTACTTTTAGATTCGATGAGGTGTCCTCGGAGACGTTAAACCAAGGTATTCGGTTAAAAGATGGGACTAGCTTCCAGGCTGTCTAGTAGCTAGAAACACCCAGGCCCTATAGAGTGGCCTGGGTGTTTCTAGGTGTTACTTATACGATACATAAGTGCCCATATTGCAGAGCTCTTCTTTAGCTATAGGCTCATAACGGAAGTCATTATCTGGTGTTAATACCCCTTCCATTAAAATCGCAAGCCGTCTTTGGTTTTTACGAGACAGAAAATGCAGTCCATCTTTCTTGAGTTGTTCGTAACTAAGGTTTTGTATCGCCTCAATTCGTTTCTCAATAAAAGCAAAATCTGCTTGATAATCAAAAGCTAGGGTATTGAGTCTGCTTGCCATTCCTGTCATATTTTCAGGGGGCATTTGTAGTGTGGTAATTAGCATCTTGCGAAGATTTTCAAAACGCTCTTCCGATAAAATTGTGGTAAAATGTTTCGTAAAGTCTTCTAAAAACAGCTCAAAACGCATGAGTAGATCGGTAGGATTATGTGTGCTCGACTGTACCGCAAAACATTGAATCAGCTGCCGCTCTATTTCACTATCCCATGCTTTAGCGATATAGCCAGTTTGTTGTTTGGTGCGTAGAGTTTCGAAAAAAGAGTCCTGCAACGCCTTGGCTAGAATCTGCTGAGACGCTCTTTTTTGGAAGCTAAAAGAACCCTCTTCTATCACCAGAATCACTCCATGCCCCTGCATCTGTGTGTTTTCAGTGATTTGGAAAGGACCGCTATGGTGGGGTAGAACGAGGATGTTTTTCTTGGTGTGCTGCGCGACCGGATAGGCAGAAGAGCTATCAAAATGGGGTTTTAGATCGTTCCATAGTTGTTGTGCATCTTGTTCGGTCAGGTTGCCGTAAAGGAAAGATTCGATAAAGACACTATCGAACAGATGCTTAGAATAGTGGATAAATTCTTCATAGGTGACTCCTTCGAGCTCCTTCATTTTCTCTCCATTTGTTGGAGAGTCGTTTAATAAAACACTGGTCATCACCTCCATAGCCTGCCGTACAGGAAGCTCTTTTGAGGCGTTGTCATAGACACTCATCAGAGAATCTTTATACAGCTCAAATTGATCTTTTGCCAAATCAATAGATTTCCATTGAGAAAAGATCTCTTTAGCAAGCATAGGAGCCTTCTCGCTATACCCTTGGATGGAAAGAGATATTTTGAGATTTTGATTGTACAGCGATCCGTTTAGGCCTGCAGATTCTGCAAGAGATAGTGTGGAAGAGAGCTGTTCATTGAGCGATTTTAGATAGAGATCTATGAGAACAGAAGATTTTGCAGAACCGTTCATTAAAGGGGATTTTATCGCATACATCATCGATACTTGAGGAACCATATATCTTGTGTCTGCGGCAAAAAACACTTTGCACTTTTCATCGGAGGTTATGACGACCGGCAGAATAGGGCTTTTCCCCACTTTAGGCTCACCCACCAAGGTCAGGTGCTGTGGAATAAAGGGGTTGCTAGAAGGCATCGCAATCGATGGATTGGTTGCCGTCTCTTTTAAGGCCGTAAGAGTCGCCTCTGCCAGAGGCTTTACCGTGTATTCCGCTGCCATCCACCGTTCTTTATGATCCATCGAGATCCCTGTTTTTACAGGATCTGCCATCATAAAATAGACACAGCTATCGGCAGAGAGTGAATTCGCAAGGACACCGATACTTTCTTTATTGTATACAGAAGGGATCTTGGTTTTTTCAGGATAGCTTACCAGATCTTCATCGACAAGATTGTAGGCGATATCAGAAATCACATCGAAGGCATCATCGCGAGATTGGTATTGGTATTGGATTTTGGCCATCGTTTGCATTTCTTGAAATAGAGACTGGCTGATTCCTTCCTGTTTGATATTGGCGATGGCTTCAAAAAAATGGGTCATCACTCGATCGGCCTCTTTCAGGCCCTGTTCTGTCAGTTGGATATCAACAACAAAAAGGACATTGTCATGAGAGTATCGATCGCAGTAGGCACGGAGCCCTTCGGCGAGCTTTTCTGTTTTAAGCTGCTTAATTAAGCTGTTAGCCCCTTCTTGGTTCAAGATGAAGGCGAGTAGATCCGCTGACCATTTTTCATCGACAGAGGCAAATTGCTTAGGCAGCTCCCAGATCATCGATGCAATGCGTAAATCCTTAACCGGCTTAATATAGATCACATGCCCTTTTTGCTGAGGTGAGCACATCGGCACGGAGGATAGGGTATTATCTACCACCTTTTTCTCTACTTTCGAAAACTTCTCAAGAGCCAGCTCTTTGAGGGTATCTAGAGGCAGTGGGGAAATAAGGACCAGGTTCATTTGATCGGCGCTATAGTGCTCGGTATACCACTGTTTCAGAGCAGACTGTGGAATGCCCGATAGGGTCTGCGCATTGCCTGTGCTGAATTTGGCGTTAGGGTGCTCTTGGTTGCCTGTTGCCTTAAAGATCATATATTCACGCCAGAGATCGTTTTGGATGTTTTTGGCATGTTCTTGATCCACGGCATGCAGCTCTCTGTTGATAGAGGAGGTCGAAAAGAGGGGGTCGATAAAGAAGTGGGAGAAACGGTCGAGAGCCCCATCGAAGGCTTCATTATTGATGGAAAACATGTAAACGGTTCTATCAGAGGCGGTAAAGGCGTTGACCTTCCCTCCATTATCACTGATAAATTTCATGTATTCCGACTCATCAGGATAGGCTGCGGTACCCATAAACAGCATATGCTCTAGAAAGTGGGCCATCCCAGGATATTCTTTAGGATCATTCCATGCTCCTGCGCGAACACTTACCGCAGAGGCTGACTGATCGATGCCAGGATCAGACACGAGATACACTTGCATCCCATTTTCCAGCACCAACTTACCTACCTTCCTTTTTTCAAGAGTCGGGGTTAAAATCGGTAGCAGCGCTTTATCATCGACGATCTGGTGTTTGTTATCAGGGATATGGCCAAATACGGGTTTGACGCTCAGTGTCGACAAAACCAAAAGAGAATAAAGCAGCGTATGGGTCTTCATGAAGGGGCTCCTGAAGTTGGAAATTGAGAGTAGGCTTGTTTTACAAGGGAGCAGATATAATCAGCTCTTTCTTGTCTTCTTGCATGTTTATCAGAAAGAGTACTTCCTGGAAAGTGGTCCATGTCGATCGGGTCGCCGAAGTGTGCGTGAATTCCCACACGCTCGGTTTTCCTGAGCTCTCCGAGCTCTACCTGCGTTGTTTCTGGTGGTGGCAGTAGACCGTAGGTTGCAAGGCTTAAAGGGTGGAAGGTGGTAGGGGTCTTCGATTTTTTTGCCATCAGATAAAACATTTCAATACTTTGTCCATCGAATGGAGCAACCTCGACTAGACCACTTGGACCCTGTCTGTCCCTGCCACCGCTTGGCGCCACGTAGATGCACTTACCCCCTTCAGAGAGTAAAGAGCTCATCAGCTCCATCGTTTTTTTGTTGTGCATCTGTTTGTGTGTTTTAAGCTCAGGAGGGTGGTCGATATGTTTTTTCGAGTAAATGCATAGCAGGTTTCTTCCGAGACTAAAGGGGATAGCCAGAGGATCTGTTAGCACTCTTTCTCCTGCTACAAAGATCATTTCTTGTGCGAGCTGAGGGAACTCCTTTTCTATCAGTAGACTAATGGCTTGTGGGTCTGCTTCAATTTGATGGTTTGCAAGTAGTATGATATTTTCTTTGCGCTGTAGCGCAGCTTCCATGTTCTTGAGGGCAGCATGCCCTCCTACACTCGAGCGTGTTACATCGACAAGGGGGCGCATAAAATCCAGGCCATACTGGTAATAGTCAAAGGGCTGAACGATCTGGTGATGGTACGGCTCAAAGGCAAAGGGCGCTGCAATCTGCTCTTTAACAAGATCGAGATAGGTCGTAAAAATCGACTCATAAGGGGAAGGGTCTATCTTGTTTCTTTGCAGCGTGCAGAGGTAACACCGGTAAAAATCCTGTAAAATACGATCGTATTTTTCTGGGATAAGACCCTGCTCAGTATAGCTATGTAGTTTCTGTGTGAATGAAATCATCTTCTTATACTTCTATTTTTTTTCCATTAGTCGTTGAATAAAAAATAAAATCGTTAATATGTATCGTGTCATCAATACTAAATTTAATCGTTGCATTCCACTTTTCCGCTATTTTTTTAAAGAGCTCTTTATCTTTATGGCTTAGGTAGCTGTCCAGGTCGGGATGGGAGGTCATCTCAAGGCCAAAATGCTGGTGCTGGCAGATTAGTTTTTTGATCAGTCTTTCGATTTCAATAGAGATGCTCTCATGTGTTTTAATTTGCCCACTGCCAGAGCAGTAAGGGCAGGTGGTAAACATTGTTTGCATCAGCGACTCTCTGCTTCTCTGTCTTGTCATTTCAACAAGGCCAAACTCGCTCATCCCTAAAATCGTGCATTTAGCAGAATCATCTTTCATCGCCTCTTTAAGCCTGTCGAGAACCCTTCTTTGGTTTTTGCGCGATCTCATGTCGATAAAGTCACAGATAACCAGGCCCCCAAAGTTTCTAATGCGCAGCTGTCTGGCAATTTCTTCGGCAGCTTCCATGTTAATATGGACCAAGGTTTCTTCTACATCACGAGATGAGGATTGTGAGGAACTTCTTCCAGAATTCACATCAATGGTATACATCGCTTCGGTCTTATCAAAAAATAAGTAGCCGCCGCTTGCAAGCCATATCTTCCGTTTTACCGCTCTATCAATTTCTCTTTCTACATTAAACCTTTCAAACATCGGAGTTTTATCCCGATAGAGTTCGATTTTCAGAGGATGTTCCGTACTATATTTTTCATACAGACGTTTGCAGTGTTGGTGGGTGGCATAGTCATCGACTAGCAGTCTGTCGTATTTTTTATCGACAGCATTCATCACAGCCCGTTTAATCAGGTCAGACTCTTCATACAGACAGGTAGGTTTTGTCGACTTGTGGAAGTTGTCCACAATCTCCTGCCACGAGTTGATCAGATCGGTAGCCTCTTGGATGAGCATCTCGGTGCTTGCATTAATACTTGCTGTCCGACAGATCAGGCCCATATCTTTGGGCATTTCAAAAGAGCGAATCAGCTTTTTAAGCCGGTCACGGCTTGCAGCATCCTCAATTTTCCTCGATACGCCCCGGTGTGGTGTGGTCGGCAGCAGCACGAGATACCGGCCTGCAATAGAGACGTTGGAGGTCAGGCGGGCTCCTTTGGTGCCTATAGGTTCTTTGATGACTTGCACCAGAACGGGCTGATCAATTTTCATGATCTTAGAAATATCGGTCTCTTTCGTATTTTTTTGGGATGCATTATCTTGTTCCCAATCAAAATCCATTTCGAAACGTTCTTGGAATTTTTGTGTGTTTTCTAAGATGTCAGAGATATGAATGAACCCGTTTTCCCCTTCATTGATATCGATAAATGCAGATTGGATGTTGTGCAGTATGTTCGTGACTTTGCCTCGATATACATTACCTGCTAGCTGCCTGTTTTTTTTTCTCTCGACGATAAGATCTTGCAATACGCCGTTTTGTAGGACAGCAAAGCGTGTCTCTTTAGATTCTATATTCAGTAAGATTTCGTGCATGAGATGACCGTGTAAATAAATTTTTATAATAACGCAAGATGCTTTAACGACTATATTAGGTCAAGGAGTGTTCTTTTTCTATAAAAAATCGTAGGAAAGTCGCTGATATAGGGAAGTTTAGGCTGTGAGTTGGGATAGGATCTTTTTTAGGAAATCGTGGGAAGAAAGCTCTATGGCAGATTCTATCGTCTTGGTAAGACTTTGCCCCTGGCTTGCTCCATGGCATTTCATGACGATCCCTTGGACCCCACATAAGATCGCGCCAGGATATTCTGCATAATCTAGTTTTTTCTGGTAGGAGGAGATAAAAGCCGTTTGCTTTTCATTGATAATGGCACAATCATCCATGGCCTGGAGGATTTCGCTCAGCAAGAAGCTTGCTGTCCCTTCTGCTGTCTTTAAAAATACGTTCCCTGTAAAGCCATCAGTTACCAGTACATCGACAGGTCCTTCAAATACATCTCTTCCTTCGATATTGCCTAGAAACACAGGATAGTCCGATGTTTCATTGAGTTTTTGTAGCATCAGGTAGGCTTTCTGGTGGTCGGGAGTTCCTTTTTTTTCTTCTGATCCAATGTTTAATAATCCGACGGTGGGTCGCTCAGTGCCAAGACTCTTTTTATATGCAATGCCCATCTGAGCAAACTGGATCATCGAATGGGGTTTGCACTGCGTGCTGGCACCGACATCCAGGACGGCGATCTGCTTGCCTTTAGCAGGGATCAGGGTCATGAGTGCGGGTCTTTGGATCCCTTTGAGTGTTTTTAGCGTGTTTTTTGCAGCAGCTAGAATCGCTCCTGAGTTACCCAAAGAGATGAAAGCATCGATTTGCTTGTCTTTGAGCATCTGCATCCCTTTGCCGATCGAAGAGTTTTTTTTCTTTCGCAATACTGACAGGGGGGGATCTTCCATCGTGATGATCTCAGATACTATCACCGTATGGATGTCTTGAGGTAGATCTGCCAACACTAGATCGTTGTCTACAAAAAGAAAAAACTCAGCTTTATCGCTGAGTTTTTTATGCGCAAAGAGTACCGACTGTAATAAAACAATGGCAGGAGTATCGCTTCCGAGAAGATCGACTCCTATGCGCGGTTTCGTGTGATCAGAGTCGCAGGTCTTACTTGCTTTGTGCATCGACTACAGAACGTCCATCATAGAATCCACATTGTGGGCATATTCTATGTGGGATGTGCTGTTGTCCGCAGTTAGAGCAAGCTTGAAAATTCTTTGGTTTTTTTGCGTGGTGCGATCTACGTGAGTTTTTTCTTGCGTTAGAAGTACGGTTACGTGGTACTGCCATAATAAGACTCCTTGAAAATTTAGGATAAGCTTATACCTAATCATCACTTTTTTTAAAAGAGAAAGAAAAATTTGGTAAGAGCTTCCGTATGGGTTATTTCTTTTATAGGTTGGAAAATGGATAGTGCGTAGGCCCTGAATTACTCGTGGCAGCTAGCGCAGTTTCTTTTTTTAAATAATGGGTAATACTTTCTCTTTCAGGGCATTTACCTTTATTACACTCAGTAAAATGAGGCACCTGTAAGAGAAGGTCTTCTCTGAGTAATTGGGTAAAATCAAAAACTCCTCCCGAGATATCACTCAGTAGCTCAGTATGGTAAAAATCGGAGAGCTCGATCTTCATTTCTGTCTGTTCATTACAGATAGAGCAGGGCATGCTGATTTTTGAATCGGCTTGGAGCTTAAGGATCAGGTGATCAATCGCTACATACGCGGTTCCCGATACGCTCACTTTCTCTGTAAAAGACAGGTCAATGTCTGTAAGCCCAAGAGCCTCAGGAGGGAGCTCATGAGAGAATTTTTCGATTTGCCCTTCTTGTAGGCGATCGATAAAGAGTTGTAGGTCCATAAGGTTGCTTCCGCGTAAAGAAAGGGGTAAGCATAGCCCTTCCTTCTTTATTTCTCTATAGCTTTTCTGAAAAACACAGGGTAAAGGATTTTTTTTATAAGGGCTCTTCAGAATCCTCCGGCCCCCATAAGGAGCCTAGGTCTTGGATACAAAAGAAGAAACCCACCGCTTCACCTCTTACTCAGCATTGTTTTGGACCCTGCGATGGTATATGTTTGTAATAGAGAGGTTTGTGTATAAATGAGGGGTCTTTTGCAGCATTCTAGGGCTGAGTCTCTTGCTGAGGGGGGGGTCTTTATGTAAGCTTCTATTTCTAAGATTTTTGGCTTATTCTATTTTGATCTCGAATCTAGATCGTACCTCTGCCTTAGAATTAATCTTTTCTTAACATAGATTGGTTACAATTAAGGTAAAAGAATAATAGGATATTTATGGCACCTTTATCAGGTGAAACAGCTTTAGTTCTGAGGCCAGTACATTCCGAAGGTGCCGAGCCGTGGTATATCAACTATACCGTAGGTGGCCGCGGATATTCGAGGCTGGCAAATACTCAAGAGACAGGAAAGATTAAGGAAGTTTTCGACAAAGCTATCGGCAGTTTGGTAAGCGATGACGGGGGTTCGGCTAATTGGGAAGTTGATAATGTCAGTTTCAACTCTCATACTATTACTCTGATAAATCAAAATTCCGAGACTCGGTTGTTTTCTGCTGGTTCCGATGAAACGCATAGAGATGTATATAGGCAATTATTGGAGGGTCTAGCAGAAGTTAGTTCAGGAACTGAGGGGTCACAAACATTCTCTGGTATTAACCCGCCTGCAGATTACGGTCGATGGATGGATCTAAAGAGGAAACAGGACCGCTTATCTACACCAATAGGCAGTAGCTTTGGGGTGGTAGGGGATCTCTTCAGAGGAGGGAGGCCCGGGCTAACTATGGAAAAGCTAGGACCCCCAGAACAACAAGGTGCCCTCAAAATAGCTAGGGAAGCTGCTTTTACAGCATTTTCACCTCAAACCGAGACCCCCTCAGGCAATGTCAAGAATCGTAATGAGAGACTAAAGCTCGCAACCAGATTTGAAACAAAAGAGTTAGAGGTGTTAAAGACGGCTAGAGGATCATTAACATGGCAGGATAAGAAACCAACGGATGATCAGCTGAAATTAGAAGCTGCTTCCCGGGCTGGCCAGTTCTTGTTGTGGCTTAGTGCAACTAACGAACTAAGTAGTGCTATCGAAGATAGGATAGACTTCTATGCGAATAGGAAGGAGCCAATCACCGGCTTGGATGTTCTAACAGCACTTGATGCTGACATCGGGAAGATTCCTCTACCTTCAGCAGAGATGCCCGACTTACAGGAGGTTCGAAATGCTGAATCTTTACATGATGCCCCCGAGGAAGAGGGTTTCTCAATTCCCTTAGGCAGTAATGGGGGTGACTCAGAAAGAAGCAGCTTTTCTGAAAGAAGCAGCTTGGTTTCCTCAATAGCTAGTATTGATTCCTTACAAGAAAGTGAGGTGGGTGACTGGGATGGGGATTCTATGAGAGGGCTCTTTAACATGTAGCCTGTTACCGGTGGTAACTTAAGACGGTCGTACGTCGAGCCTCTCACAAAGAGTCATTCCATAGATTATTACAGGATCCAGAGGTCCTTGCAGCAGCGCAGCCTTCATTGCCATAGAGGATCCTAAGGCCATCTTCTTTTTATCCATTCGGATGATATCACCGGTCTAGGGTGGTTCGGAAGAATTCGGGGTCACTGGCCACTCTATTTTATTACATGTAGCCCTCCAATCCATAAGCTTTTTCTTTATTGAGGTCCGTCTTTTCCATCGCCGATCAAATATATGAGCGAATCTAGGCATAGCCACTATCCGATGATGTAGAAGATTATAGACTCTTCTACAAGGCCCTCCCCTCTTTTTTTTATTCCCCCTCCTACCAGTGGGAGCTCCTTATATTTCGGTAGGACCATATTTATTATTCCTGAATAAAAATGAATTATAATTAGGATCAAAAGAAGAGAGGTTAAGGTATGCCTAGTTCAGTCGCAGTGGGCAGGGAAGAAGCCCCATCGATTGTGTATCGAGTTATGCATAATGGTAAGCTCGAAGAGAAGACGCTGGAGCATGCATCTACCCAGAAGGTTCGAGAAGTATTTGCGCAAGCGGTCGAGGGATTGAAGGGCCTTCGGGGGGATCATGGAAACATCACTAAGATTAAAAATATCAGCTTAAAGACGCATACTTTTGAATTGGAGGAGTCTGTAAGGGGGCTAGATGGTTCTATCACAGTTAAAACCCGAATGATACCGGTGTTGGGTTCGTCTACGGGTGACGACCAGCTCCTAGCTTGTTATCAGAAGGCGGTAGGGGGCTTGAAGGAGGCTTTTAAGGATAAAGCCAAGGTGAATGTGCCTACTGAACAGGGACTGCTGAAAACGCAAATACAGAAAGATTATCAGACATGGAAGGCTCCTCCTGCAGGTGTTGCCCCCCAACCCATAAGAAACGTAAAGGGAACGGGTACGTTGTTCTTAAGCTCCACTAATCTGAGAACTTTAGGTTTGAGCAATCCGTTAAATACGGAAGGGTCAGTAGAGCCTCGTGTACTCCTTTATAGCGGGGCAGTAAATAAAGTGAGGAATTCAGGTTTCAGCCAGACACCTGTTGGAGCTCCAGTAGCGCCCCTAACGCTAACGGCTCTCCGGGAGGATTGGAGCCGTAAGTCTCCTGCGGACCGTAAAGCGTTTTTAACCAGTTTATTCACGAAATTCAACGGGACTCTGAGAGAACAGCTAGAACAGGAAAGGCCATGGGATCCAAGAAGGGGAGGGGGTTTCGGCAAGCGTGTTAAGGTGACTTCTGACCAAAAGAATCAATGTGGAGAGGAGGCTCGTACCAGGGTGTTAGAAGTTCTCATGCTACTAAAGGGAACAGATGCGGAGCGTTTGGAGTGCTATGA
>CAMDPQ010000033.1 GCA_945905275.1 Chlamydia trachomatis | reverse complement strand
TGTAATAGGACGAAAGAACTGGTTATTTGTAGGCAATGAGGGTGGTGGCAAGGCATCAGCCTTTATCTACTGCTTATCTCAAACTTGCCGAGCTCTAAAAATCAATCCCAGCCTTTATTTTGAAGATGTGCTCCGTAGAATCCAATCCCTATAACAAACTCCACGAACTTCTGACTCAGAATTGGGCTCCTACAAATTAAGTTCTGATATGGCCTCGCTTACCGCTTACTATCCAATAGGGGTATCTCTTTAGTTTTTCTCGTCCCAATGCTGTGTGAAGATTTCTTATGTATTCTGTACAAGGGCATTCTAAACATATAATTCAGGTCAACTTCTAGGTTGCCATTTCCTCCAAGCGCACTTGCGTACCGAAGTTGCCATTTTCCTCCTGCATGTTTTTCAGGAATACGTCGAATGCTCAAGCCTTCCCTCAGAAATACTGCCTCTAAAGCCTTTTCTACTTCTGGACGTTCAAGGAGCATCTCTTGTCTATCGAGTTGCCCAACATAGTTCAGGTCGATGTCCACAGATAATCGAGGCAGGTCAAAAAAGAAGAGATTTAAAGCTGTACCTCCTTTTAAAACCAATCGATCCTTCAAAAAGGGATGTACGCTGATACCATCAAGGATGGCCATCAGATGCCAAACCTTCTCCATGATTTCAGGACGAAATCCTGTTTCGTTAGCTTCTCGCATCAATTCTTTTTCAGATGTTTGCATTAGGCTCCTCCCATGAGCGATTGATCAAGCTTAGGGGAACTACCAAATTCCATTTGGCGATCATTTTTTGAGATTGATTCTGATTTCGATCCATATAATGAGGTTTGACTGGGCAATGTTTGCGCAATTCTTCAAGATAATGCTCAGGAATCATCAATGCCTCTCGATGTGTTTCCAAGAAAAATCCCAGCTTAGCGATAGTGGTCGAATTAGCTAAAAGAAGAGCATACTTTAGTACCTGATCCATATCCAGGTATTCGATGCTCTCAAGAGAGAGCCATATTTCTTCCCATGAACCGCATAGATAAGGGCGATCTAATACATCAACTAATGTGCGCTCAAGGCTTGTGACAAAAACTGGTTGTCCAAGCCGATCTATTGATTGTACTCGGAACGTTTCCTGGCCTGCTGCCTTCAATGCTGAAGGAATAGCCACAGCTTGATACTTAATGTCACGAAAATCAAAAGAAGCCATCACTCGTTTTTTGGTAAGATAAATCACTCGGCTTTGAATGGTGTGGAGTTTTCCATGCAAATCAAGAGCGGACCCGTAAGCAATCACAGAATCCTCTGCCATTTTACTAGCGAGTAAAAACAGATCAACAGGACAGTGAGCGGGATCCATACCTTTAGGTATAGAGTAGTATAATCCTCGTCGAATGCGAAGAATATGCCCCTGTTTTTGATGATAGGTAAGCAGATTATAGAGCGTTGAATTTTTGGCAAAGGAGCTCTGGTTTTTGGAAAGATTATGCTCCAGTTCCTTCAAAGTAAATACTTTATTTAGAGTAAAAAATTCATCTAACTTCATAGATCCTCACTTGACTCCATTCTTGGATACTACTAATAATATTAGGTGTTTCCAAGAAAATCGTCAAGTAAAGATTGTTTAAAACGTTTCTTTATGGCAACTTGTTGGTTTTAAGGCGTTTTGAGAAAAATTGCAAGTGCTCATAAAGTTGAGGTAAACACCCCGAAACGGGGCCCATTTACCTCATTTTATGGGCCTGTTATGGCTCGGCAGACTGCCTCGCTGGACGACTGAAGATTACCTCTGCTAACCTGGGGATTTCATATAACCCGTTTATTCTATCCTCAAGATAGCCCAAAAAGGTGAGCCCAAGTTTGCTGCAGGTCTTTTTTAAGCTCACAAAAGTATCTCGGCATTTCTGGCCTTCATCGCTTGTGGCAAAAATGCTTAAAAAGTGAGATAGACTGGAACATTTTCATCTCACCTACATACGAATAATTTTGAGGGAGTAGATGGAGTTGATGTTATCTTTCTTGTTCTACTTCTATTAAGGATGTCTAGCCCAACATTAATTCCTCTGATAAGAAGCCTAAAAGGCAGCGATACGTCTTTCCACACCTTCTTTTTCTAGATGGGGCATCTGAGAGTCTGATATTATAAATGGTTGAAGTTCATAGATCTTGCGCATTCCCTCAATAAAGTGGTTCGATGTAAGATCGGCTTTGGGCACATCCCCTGAAAGATTTTCAGAAATGATAATGTTTCCGGTTTTTTTTTTTTGTAACTCGCCTGTTTTCTCAAGGATAAGCATCAAGGCAGGGTTCATTCCTTCGGTTCGATACTTTCCATCTTGATAAATCAATTTTCCAGGAAATATCGAACCAAGCATTTTTCTTTTCACATCTAAAGGTGCCATTTGGAAGTAGATGTCCATTTGAGTCAAAAGGCTGATGCCATACCGGCTATACTTTTCAAAAGCCGTATCAGTAAGTTTTAAATCTTCCATATCGCGCTTTAACTTCTCAATCTGGTCTTGGGTATGACGCTTAAGACGGTTATGGGAGTCGGGTTCTAATTCACCAGTTACAAATCGCTGCTGGCTGTATTTGCAAAAGCCACGATAGTTTGAATAATTTTGGGGAGAGACTTTGTATTCTCCTTAAACTCAAGGGTTTTACCCTCTTCCTTAGTTAGTAGCTCCTCTAACATAAGCCATCCTTTTTATTGATTACCCAGAAAACAACCCAGAAAAACTAAGAAGTCAAGATTTTCTGGGTTGTTTTCGTAGTATTTCTATATGACAGTAGCTTCTTTCCATCTACAAAATGCCCTCATCTGAAACATTTGAGTACATTTTATGGAATTTCCGGAAAGCGTGGGTTAAGGTGGTACTGAACATTAGTGCTATTTCATATTAGGGAGTTATACCATTCCAAGAAAATAAATTCATAAATTTAATTGATAAGTTCTGATATGGCCTCGCTTACCGCTTACTCCGAATTCATGTCCAAAGAGTTTGAACATAGGGCATTTAATTCTCACATAAAGATTTTCGTCATTTCCCTGCCATAACTGTTTAAGAACGTACTCATATAGTTGATAATTTACTTGAAAATAGTTATAATCAAAAAAATAATTTTTAATTACCATTAATAAGTTATTACATGTCTTTTTCATTAAACAAACATTTACAATTATCACTGAAATAATATAGAATTATGGATCTAAGAATTAAAATTAAATGAAAAAAGAGGAAATTATGAATTTATTTTGCTGCTTTGGGAAAAGGAATACGCTTAGTACAGAGGCTTTAGTACCTCCTTCCTTATATCCTACCGAATCAAGCCAAAACAAAACGACGGCAAAAACAGGCAGTGTATTCCAACATTTTCAAAAGGCCGATTCTTCATCCTCACCTCAGAATACGCCAACACCACCGAGAAACCCCTTCCAGTCCCCTTTACATCCACCTGTTGCAACCTGGTATACGGCCGATTCTCCATCCTCACCTCAGACTACGCCAACACCACCGAGAAACCCCTTCCAGTCCCCTTTACATTCACCTGTTGCAATCACGCAAGGCCTGTCTCGAGCTCCAAAGAACGACGGCATCGCGATCATGATTAAACAGAGAAGTGGTGAACCACAAACTCCAAAACCTAGCAACGGTCGACTGACAGGCCTACAATTCCTTCAAACCACACCAAAAGGCAGCTTGCAAACCAATCCGCAAGCGACGCGATCTCCTGGACCGTTATCTTCCTTTAGTTTGAATAACTAGCTCTGAGGCTTTGACAGTATCACCAGATACATCGAGCTGTAGACAATTCGAATCACAAGAAGGAGCTCTTTTACAGGCTCCTTCTTTTTGCATTCTACCTGTGACCAAGAGTCCCTAGATAAACTCTAGATCCTGTATTCCTTTTGGAGGGCGTGGATAATGAGTCTATAGATTCTTTCCTATGACACCGTAAACAGAACGATCCCTATTCCTCGCAATGCAATAAAATGCTGCCAAAAAGATACTCGAGGATATACTTAATCTTCATACTGCGCGAGAGTGCCAGATGAGCTTCCTCTAAATACGTACGAACCATATCAAGAGCAGGTAGAGGCTGCTTTCTCAGCGCCTGTAATAAAGGCTGCGCATCAAAGTGAAATAAGAGCTCTACACTTGCACCAGCAGATAAAAGATGCAGATCCCTATACCAGTAATAAACCTCTTCGAAGACCGTCTCCATTTGAGCATAAAACCGAACAGAATCCTCTTCACACTCCATTAAATGATGCTCAAGCTCAGAGAGCAAACCCCCATGAGTCAACGGACTAAATGGAGGTGTCGACAGGATCTGCGTTAGTATAGCTTGCCATCCATTCACGCCCCCCTTGGCTAACGAAAGAGCCTGCCCTATTGAGCCACGGGCAAGGTAGGAAAGCTTTTTCGACTCCCCTTCTGTTTTTCCGTGACTTGCTTGTAAAAAACTACTAATCTCTTTGTTAGCTACCGAGAAAAAAGGGATTTTTCTGCAGCGAGAATGTACCGTTCCAATCACCTCCTGGGGTGAGTGGGTAAGTAAAATAAGATAGTTATCAGCCTGAGGCTCTTCTAACGTCTTTAACAATGCGTTACTGCTTGTTGGCAGCATCCTTTCTGCATCTTCAATGATAAACACGCGAGAGCTGGCTTCAAAAGGAGCTAGAGCCATTTGCTGCTGTAGTTGATGAATAGAGGCAAGGACATGCATACCCGTTTTACCCTCTGGCAGAAAAAGCCTCACATCGGGATGGGCCCCTAGATCGATTTTTTTTGCGTGCGCGTGTCCTAAAATACCCTTAGCAAGGGTGAGCGCAAATTGCTTTTTACCCACTCCTGCAGGGCCATAAAATAAAAAAGCATGAGGAAAAGATCTCTTAGTCACCATAGCATCGAGAATGCTTTTAGCAACTGGATTGCCGATGAGCTTAGAGAACATGATGGAGAATCTCTATAGCGTGCTTAAAGACCTGTGCCGGACTGCATGTCGCATCCAGCCTATAAAAACGTGAGGGCTCTTCTTTCTCTATTCGATGGAAAGCTTCTCTAATTTTCTGATGAAAACCCAACCCTTCCGACTCGATACGATCCTTGGCATGACCTAAGCTTTGTACTCTTAAAAGAGCGATTGCAGGATCGATATCTAGATAAAGAGTCAGATCCGGCTGCAGATTTCCTGTGGCAAAATCGCATAAAGATCGACTCCATACAGGATCAAATCCTCGCGCCACCCCTTGATAAGCAACGGTCGAGTCATTATAACGATCACACAGCACAATCACCCCTTGGCTTAGCGCTGGTTTAATGATTTCTGCTACATGTTGCGCGCGATCGGCTAAAAAAAGAAAGAGCTCTGCTCTTCCCTCCAAAGGGGAATTCCCTGTAGTCAGCAGAAGAGAGCGGATCGTTTCACCGATCTTTGTGCCACCAGGGGCACGGGTCATCATAACAGGGCGACCCATTTTTTCCAGGTCGTGATAGAGCGTGTTAATCAAAGTTGATTTGCCCGCTCCATCGCCCCCTTCAAATGTAATCAAACGTCCCAGTTGTGTCATACTTATTCTTTTTCCGAGTCTTGTTCTAAGAGCTCAGTTTTCTCTGACCCTTGTTCTAAGAGCTCAGTTTTCTCTGACCCTTGTTCTGGAAGCTCTATTTTCTGGATCGCAACAATCCTTGCATCATCGACTAGATTTACAAGTCTCACCCCTTGCGTTGACCGGCCCATGACGCGGACATCTTTCATAGAAATACGTAAAGTCTGCCCTTCATTCGACATCATCAAAACGCTATCATGATCTGTCATAGATGCCGCTCCCACTACTTTACCATTACGATCGCTTGTAATAATCGAACGTACTCCTACCCCACCCCGGTTCGTTTGGCGGAATTCTTCTACAAGAGAGCGCTTACCATATCCATTATCACAGACAATAAGTAAACTTTCATTACCATTCACCACCTCACAGGAAACCACGGCATCTTCCGCGTTTTTTAAAGAAGCTCCTCGGACACCCCTAGCGACACGACCAACAGGACGAACCTGATTTTGATCAAATCTTACAGCCATACCATCCCGCGTAAACAACATTACCTGCTGTCCCTCACGGGTAATACGTGCAGCAATGACCTCATCGCCTTCATCAATATTGAGCGCATAGACCCCTTTTCTTCTGGGAGAATCAAAGGAGCTTAACTCTGTTTTCTTGACAACCCCTTGACGCGTACAAAGTAAGATGTACGCATTAGGTTCTGCAAAAGCTTTTACACGAAGGACCGCGGCCACCTTCTCACCCGGCTGAATATCTTCTAGCAGGTTAATAATAGGCTTACCCTTAGACCGCCGACTTCCTTCTGGGATCTGCCATCCTTTCAGCCAGTAGCATCGCCCAAGACTTGTAAAGATCATGATATAATCGTGAGTCGATGCAACATAGACATCCTTAAGAGTATCAGCTTCTTTCCTCATTTCCATGCCAGTGACACCCTGCCCTCCACGACGCTGCTCACGGAATGTATCCATGGGCATCCGTTTAATATAATCATCTTCTGATATCGTAATAATGACCTGCTCATTGGCAATCAGATCTTCCATATTAAACTCACCTTCTGCCGCAATGATCTTGGTTTTGCGCTCAGAACCATGATGCTTCTTGAGCTCTTGCAGCTCATCTTTAATGATCCCTCGAACCAAAAGATCGCTGGAAAGGACCGCTCTTAGATGGGCAATCCTGGCAAGAAGCTCCTGATACTCTCCTTCGATCTTCTCTCTTTCAAGTCCCGTTAGTTGATATAAGCGGAGGTCGAGGACTGCATTGGCTTGTCTTTCCCCTAACGTGTACTTGGCCATAAGGACAGATCTTGCTTCATCACGACTTGTGCTCGCACGAATAATTTTTACGACCTCATCCAGATGATCGAGAGCTTTTAAGTACCCTTCTAACAGATGGGCTCTCCCTTCTGCTTTAGCAAGCTCGAAGCGAGCTCGTCTACGGACAACCTCGATTCTATGCTCTATCCAAGAAGAAATCATATGCTTAATATTCATAGTCCGAGGAAGGCCCTTATCTAGGGCCAGCATGTTACATCCAAAAGTCACTTGCAAATCAGTAAATTTAAAGAGCTGATTAATCGTTACATCAGGAATCTCACCCCGTTTGAGCTCAATAACTACACGCATCCCATCTTTATCGGATTCATCACGCAAATCAGAAATACCAGACATCGTTTTTGCAGTTACAAGCTCTGCCATCCTTTGAATCAGATGAGATTTACTAACGTTATACGGAATTTCATCAATAACCAGTCGTTGACGATCGCCCGATCCATCCATATCTTCGACTCGAATCACACCACGCAATAAGATCTTACCTCTACCTGTATGATACGCTTCTTTAATACCTCGGTATCCACAGATCACCCCACCTGTTGGAAAATCCGGAGCAGGCATTACTTCCATAATCTCTTCAATCTTTACAGCTGGGTTATCAATGACCAGATTCGTCGCGTTGATCAACTCGATTAGATTATGAGGAGGAATATTTGTGGCCATACCAACGGCGATACCGGATGATCCGTTACAAATTAAATTAGGGAACTTCGCTGGAAAAACGGTAGGCTCGGTCTTGGTTTCATCATAGTTTGGAATGAGATCGACTGTATCTTTTTCTAAATCTTCCATCAGTGCCATCGAAGCGTGAGTCAGTCGCGCTTCTGTATAACGCATCGCGGCAGGTGGATCTCCATCCACAGAACCAAAGTTTCCCTGGCCATCAATCAGATTATATCGCATAGACCAGGACTGGGCCATACGAACAAGGGTGGGATAAATAACGGTTTCACCATGCGGGTGGTAATCTCCCGAGGTATCCCCAGAGATCTTCGCACATTTCCTGTGTTTACCCCCGGGAGATAAATTCAATTGTCTCATCGCATAAAGGATCCTACGTTGCGATGGCTTTAAACCATCACGCACGTCGGGGAGCGCTCGAGAAATAATAACCGACATAGAATAGCGTAGGTAGCTTTCCTTGACCTCTTCTTCAACGTTTCGTGGTAGTATGATCTCATCTTTAGTATATGACATGTGGCAGATTCTCCCTTAGATATCCAGGTTCTTGACAGATAGAGCATGCTGCTCGATAAAGGCTCTTCTTGGAGGCACATCCTCTCCCATAAGCATCGTAAACATATGATCTGCGGCGACCGCATCAGGTAATGTCACTTTCAGCAGCGTACGCTTAGTAGGATCCATCGTCGTCTCCCACAGCTGATCTGCATTCATCTCACCTAGCCCCTTATACCGCTGAATCTCTATCCCTTTGCGTCCATTGACCCTAACAAACTCGATTCCTTCTTTCAACGTATAAATGGGTGTTTCCGTTCCATTTTCTTCGATAATATCAAAGAGTTTTCCTTCCGATGTTACATACTGATCAAAAGCGAATTGAAAAAAGGCTAGTCTATTACGCAGTGACTCTACTTTTTCTTTATCAAACAGCTCGACAAAGGCAAGCCCCTTCGCTCTGAAATTAAGCATATCAACTGTTCTTTCTAGCTCTGGAATCGAGGCGATCGTGTCTTCATGCTGCCTTCTTTGCATGAGCTCGTGCTCTTTGCGAACTTCCGTAAACTCTTCTTCAGAATATAAAAAGCGGGACGTCTCTCCAATCGCAATTTGAAACCTTGGATAGCTACCCAGATCATTTTTTGCCTGTAAAAACTCTCTTAATGGAATCCCTTTTCTTTCAATCGATCCAATGAATAGCTCAACTTCCCGAATCGCATCTACAAGATCTTCCACACGCTCTTTTGGTGTTATTTCGCTATGTCCGGCTATCCGAATCTGCACATCGCCTCTACCTAGTTTCAGCATGTATTCATCCATCTCTTTTTCAGAGTGAATGTATTGGCTAATCTTTTTACGAGTGACTCTATATAGAGGAGGTCTTGCGATATACACAAAATGATTCTCTATTAGCGCCGGCATATGACGATAGAAGAAGGTAAGCAGAAGCGTTCTAATATGGGATCCATCAACGTCCGCATCCGTCATTATGATAATTTTATGATAACGTAGTTTCTCTAAATTAAAATTACCCACCCCTACACCGCAACCAAAAGCCGATATCATGGCACCCACTTCTTGGTTCTGCAGAATCTTTTCTAGACGAGCTTTTTCTACGTTTAGGATCTTACCTCGAATAGGAAGAACCGCTTGAAAACGTCTATCTCTACCCCCTTTAGCAGAACCTCCCGCAGAATCCCCTTCGACAATATATAACTCACAAAGGGCAGGATCTTTCTCCTGACAGTCCGTGAGCTTTCCAGGCAATCTTGAACTATCTAGAACGGTTTTGCGTAAAGTCAGCTCTCTAGCTTTCCTTGCAGCCTCTCTTGCTTGCGCAGCAAGTATTGCTTTTTCTATAATTGCTCTTGCAATAACTGGGTGTTCATCTAAATAGATGGCAAATTCCTCTCCTATAATTTGCTGGACTATCGACCCCACTTCTCCGTTACCAAGCTTTTGCTTGGTCTGACCTTCAAATTGAGGATTAGCAACCTTTAAAGAAAGTACCGCTGTCATCCCCTCTCTCATATCATCACCAGAGACGCTAATCTTTTCCGCTTTGGCATAGTTATGATTTTTAATATACTGATTCAGGACCCTGGTTAACGCCGTGGAAAAGCCCGTTACATGCGTTCCACCCAGGCGTGTTGAAATGTTATTGACATACGAATGAAGATTTTCGATATAGGTATCATTCCATTGCATAGCCACTTCAAATTCCATAGGACCATCGACCCCTTCTTTAGCCCCTGCAATATAAATAGGCTTTGGGAAAAGAGGAATCTTATGTTCATTAAGGTACTCGACAAAAGAAACGACTCCCCCCTCATAGCAAAACGAAACAGGGGAGTGCTCATCAGATCTTTCATCAATAAAGTGAATCCGAATTCCTTTATTTAAGAAAGAAAGCTCTCTTAGACGTTTAAGAAGAACATCATAATCATATATAGTAATAGAAAAGATCGTATCATCAGGCCAGAAAGTCACCTTTGTACCCTTAGATGTTGTATCGCCTGTCTCTCTTAAAGAGTTCTGGGGTTTACCCTTAGCAAAATCCATTTCATAGATTTTCCCGTCTTTATAAACTTCTACGTGCATATCCTTCGATAACGCATTCACACAAGATACGCCGACCCCGTGCAAGCCTCCTGACACCTTATACGTATTTTTATCAAACTTACCACCTGCATGGAGAATGGTCATAACAACTTCTAAAGCCGATACATCCTTCCCTTGCTTGAGAGATTCTTTATCATGCCGACCAACCGGGATACCACGACCATTATCTTCGACTGTTACAGAATGATCCTTATGAAGAAGCACTGTAATATCGGTGCAATAGCCAGCTAATGCTTCATCAATACTATTATCTACGACCTCATAAACGAGCTGGTGTAATCCATTCGTATTGACATCTCCAATATACATCCCCGGACGTTCTCTAACAGCCTGCAAACCTTCTAGTACTGTAATGGAACTTGCATCGTATTGATTTTCTTTGGTCATTATAGTCATACCTTTTAGTCTCATCTATGTTCAATTCTTAAGCTAGAGGTTAACCTAGCCGAAAAATAATGTTTCGGATTATTACAGAAGGGAACCTAGCTCTTAAAACTTGTATCAGTTTTGGTTTTTCATGCTGCGCAAGCAAGCTATACAATGAAGAGTTTTTTACTTTAACCGTTAAAACACCTTCTATGAAGGAGATTGCCTGTGTCATAGGAGCAAGCTTTTCACCAATTAACTCTGGCCAAATCGCTAAAATAAGATTAGCTTTCTGCTCGACAGTAAAGCCTAATTTCTGAAGGATCTGAGGAAGAAGCTGGCTTATTTCTTTAGCTGTTTTATCGATCCCATCGTAATGTCTAGGAGTTCTTGAAAAAAACTTAACCATCCTTTTTTATCCCTCGCCTATCATATCAGGACTATATTTTAGACGCTGCAAAATAGCAACTATTTTGTCAGCAAAAACACCCATCTTTAGAAGATCTGAATCACAACAGAGGATCCCACGACTAAAACCCATTTTGCCGCTCTTTTTTCAAAAGAAAAGTCTCAGGAAAAATACCCTAATTAAGGAATCCCCTCTCTTCTTCCTACCAAAACAAATGCAGCAGTGCCATGAGAGGATCTCCTTGCAATGCTCCTTATCATTCAGGGTACACCGCGCCCGGCTATCTTATGATTGCATCAAATCACAACGCCCAACCTAGTTACTATGGAAAAGGCATCAACCAAGCCGAATTGACTCAAGAGGCATCCAATTTATTTAAAGCAATCTTTGGAACACTACCCAGACATTTAGGCTTTTGAGGATCCTCTATCACTTTTCCCGTCTTATTTAGATAAATCACTCATAGAGCAAAAGAATTCTTATTAACTAAAACCTATGATAGTTAAGGCTTTAGCGTCCTTATCGAACAACAATCAGAAAAACTTGCTTAAAAAAACCCTATTTTTTTCTCTATCAGAAAAGGTTTGAAGCAAAAGCTTTTGCGCTGACCCATAAGGATGAGACCCGAAACAGTAGAAGAATGCGCTCATGCAGAGGAAAAGTGAGCTATGAAAATCTTCCTTGCAAAAGAGACGGTGCCTGTGAGCCCGTCTGGAACCCAAAAGACATAGAAAAGAAAGGATCTCTCTACCCAAAAAGCTCACGGTTTGGTGGGGTGACCCACGGAAGAGCTAAGATCGGATATGAAAATGTAGAAGAGGGGCTGTTTCTGGTATTACAGCCTCTTCTTACCTCTTAAAGCAATACAGATCCAAGACCCATAGCAATCAAGAAATAAATAGACATCGAAAGAAAGTCATTAAATGCTGTCACGATAGGACCTGAGGCTACAGCGGGATCTATCCCCATTCTCGTAAAGAATAAAGGGGAAAAGACCCCTAGTATCGTACCTGCTACACAAGAGCCCATCAAACCAACTCCCACAATCATCCCTACAACGGCAGGGCTTAAAAAAAGAGCTGCAACGCCTGCAAAATCTAAAAGACATACGATAATGCCACAAAGGACACCAAAAACGAGCCCTGTGCTAACTCCTATAATTAATTCCTTTAGTATTGCCTCCCCTTTATTCCCTTTAGAAATAAGACCAAGAGCCATACTACGAACAAGGACTGTACTACACTGGATTCCAATATTACCAGACATACCAGTAATTAAAGGGACAAAAAATAACACAAACGTAAGAGATCCTCCGGCATGGATCTGAAACGCAGACATGACTCCTACATTGACAAGTCCTGCGCAAAGAGTCACAAGGATCCAGGGAGCTCTTGAAAAAAAACGTTTAACAAGAGACTCTTGCTCACTAATCTTTTCTGTTGTACCTGCCATATTCGCAATTGTTTCATCGGAGATATCTTCGATGGCTTCAATCACATCTTCATACGTAATCACACCAAGAGGCTTATCCTGATCATCTACCACAGGAAGAGCTTCAATCTTATATCTCTCCACAAGCTCAATAACTTCTTCTCGAGAAGTACTAGGAATGACTTTATGAGATAGGGATCGCATCACCTGACGTAGAGGTAGGTGGGGGGGGTTAATAATCAGGTTGCGAGCTGGCACGTAACCCTGAATCTCTCCTGAGAGGTTCACGACGAAAATTTTAGTAATCAACCCGATGCCAGGATTATCTCTAATCTTTATGGCCACATCACCAATGATTGTATCCATAGGAAAAGAAAAAAACTCATTAGTCATGAGTCTTCCTGCGGTATTGCGTTGATGCTTATTAATCTCTCGGATTTTTGTAGCTTTTACCACATCTAGTAATTCCAGCACCCGGCGAAACCGTCTTTCTGAAATATCTTCAAGGACTTTAACAGCTTCGTCTGGCGGCATAAGCTCAATAAGCTTTTTGACTTCTTCATCAGGAATGTGCCGAAAAACAGCAATTCTTGTGCTGCTATCGGTATTCATGATGAAATCAATTTTTGAAAAAATATCATTCAAATTTTCATAAAGAATCGGACGGTCGATAGGAGGTAAGCGACTTGCTGCATAGGCAAGATCTATAGGGGAATGCTCTGAGGCGATTTTCGCAATATCATGGAATAAAACAGTAGAGGTTTGCTTATGAAAAGCTTGCTCAAGCTTTTCATTTAAAATATCGTCTAACTGGGATGTTTTAGAGTCCAAAAGACTTGAGGAAGAAGGGATCACATCTTCATTGGCTGACGTAGGCTCGTCTGTAAAAACTTGCATAGCTCCCCCTATTAAAGGATCTGAGTATAGACCTTGAACCTCAATATTTACAATTCTTTAAATCCAACGAGAATGAAGAAACACACCCCCTTTTGATTAAAATTCCTTTACATGTTCACATCAAATATTCTTGATAACATTTTTAAAGCCTAAGAACCATCCCAAGGTAGCTTGCCGCCTCGTTTACAGAAGTCGCCAGCAACCCCTCTAAGATCGATGCGGATCATAAGTCAATCTTTTTAGCACTATTGCAATCGATAATAAAAGTGAATCACAGGCTTTAATGAGCCCCTCAATCCAGGATTGGTATGAGGTAGATTCAAAAACACTTGATTAGAACCTTTCCTTGTAAAAATTCATCTAGTTTATATACGATACCTACTATGTCATTAGCAACTGATCCTGATATACATAGAGCATCTGAATCTCTCAGACGTATCCCTCTTGACAAGATGCAACTTGGTCACGTTCAAGAAGTCTTACATAGAACCGCCAGGCTACGTCTACCAGAAACAGAGATGGCCCTTCCCGCGCACAGGGTGCTATCTTGTTTTAAAAAAGCAACTCATACAGCTCTTGGTTTAATGGGAAACCCTGTTTGTGATACACCGATCACTTTTAGAGGGAGCCTTGTCTCAAACCTGGCGCTGGGTAGACCTATCGATCCTGAATCTGATGTAGATGCAGTACTAAAATTCATTTGCCAGACAGCATTATTTGACAACCCTTACTACTTTAAAGACTTTATCGAAAAAATTGCAGTACAGGCTCTTCTTTGGTGTGATCATCCTAATGAACCCACTGTTCTGACAAGAGGGGCAGATCGCAATATCGCTTGCATAAGACCTGAATTGATGCACCTTATAGATAGAAAAGTAGGGGTATTTAAAACTTTCTGCGCATTCAAAGACCCAGGAAGACCACATACAGCCATATTACAACTACAAACGGAAAAGAGATCTATAGATCTCGATATAGGCCTTGTCTTTGGACAGGCCTGTGATCCACTCGATGCAAGAAGTTTTGTCGGCGATGCGATAGAACTTGTAGTTCCAGAGGGCACCTTAAGTCAAACTGCAAGGCCATACCTTCAATATTTAGGTCTGCATAGAATAGATCCAATACAAGCTCTTAAAGAGCGTGTCCTGATTGTAGTAGACAGGGAAATGTATGGGGGTCTTTCTAGGCTCGTCTATCATGTAACTCGTGGTGAGCATTGTCAAAATCAAGAAGAAGAATACACAGCGATTTACCGACTTCTGAGGTGCACCCCATGGAAAAGCTTCTGGGATTTAATGCATAAAAAATCGAGCTCTCGAGGTGAGAACTTCTCCCTGTATTTTGTGATGAATGCTTATACCATCTCACTCCTTTTAGAGGCCCATATTCAAAGAACTCAACCGGATGAAGGTGAAAATAAGCTTAATCAAGTCAAAGAATTTCAAAGAGGACTTATTGAAACACGATCAGAATATCTACATCATCTACCTCCTTGGGCACAAGGTCTGTTCGGTAGCAATCCAGGATCCCATCCGTTAGACCCTATTGTTAAAATGGCGGCGCTTAGCACTCATCTTAGTAAACACTTAGATAATACTGTGCGAGAATCTCTTGGACAACAACTACGTATATGCGGGGATAAAACAGGGGTCTATGTACAATCGATGAGCTGCCCTATACAAGCTCTCTTAGCGATTATAGATGAGCTCATGCCCCTCATACCTGAGGAAATCACAAAGCTTATCCAGCATATCCCATCCCTGAGGCCTATTGAAGAAAAATGTAGATTTCTTTTTTTTATTCGAAGGATGCAACAAAAAACCTTCAGTCTAGAGGAACACGGACAACTTGTAGAACACCTGCCTGATATCCTCTTCTTTCTGATGAGAGCAAGTAACGACCTTGCTCAACATAGGGAATGGAAAGAGTGGCCAAAACTTTTAGAGAAATTCATTGGCAGCGGATATGAAATACCTTCTGTATCTACTGAAGAGATCCAGTTATGCCAAACTCATAAAAAGATCACGGCTCCCCTTCTTTTGTTTTTTCTAACCCAACATCAAAAATTAGCAGAAGCCTATTTGCATTTGGCAGCTGATAGTTTATTAAAGGATGTAGATTGGATCTTAGGAATCTATGAAACGGCCCCTCATCTAGCCTCTGGTATTACCGTATCTTTGCTACAACATCCATTAGAATCCACCGATTTTATAGATCAGATCCGAGACAAACAACCTGTACTCGCTCTATATTGTATACCCCATCTAAAAGAGGAAATTCAGCTTAAGATCTTTCTAAATGATCCTGAAAAATGGAGTAGGGTCATCCTGGAGAGGGGAACAGATTTAACCCCTTTTACTCATCTATTCTTAGATTTAGACACTATCCCTCAAGAGAACGTGCACATCTGTCGCTTTTTTATAAGATCGCTAATCCAATTATTAGACAAAAAGACCAGGGGATCAATAGAGCCCCTCATAGAAAAGCATCTTCCTTTTTTACATAAAAGAAGGAAGCTACAAGGGCTTAAAGAGCTGCCTCGATACCCGTTTTTAATACAACAACTCTATAAACAAAACATCAAAGCTCAAAGAGAGTTGATAGAGCAAGAATACATGGATGTGCTATCTGGAAAATCCCATATAGAAGAATTTCTTCTTAGCAGTAGTTCTGATGAAGATGTGGGGCAACTGCTTACAATAGCAAGTTCCCTTCCATTACCTGCAGAATGGCTTGACCCCTTAGCCTTGCGTATAAAAGAAAAAGCTCATGGCAGCTTGATTGACTTACTTAGATGGGCAGAAAACAGTGGGCTAGATCAAGATAGACTCATCCCCTACATCATGATAACACGGGAAATCATCGAGGGTAAGACCCTTGATCAGCAATTGGAATATCTACGTCATCTCACAGAACAAGGTTATCCGAATACAGTGCTACAAGAGCATTTCAGGGCTCTTAAGGGTAGTCGGTTGCTTTTTAAAGAAGAGCGCTCTGCCCTTATTGGGTATACAGCTCTGATCGTAGGCAAGTCGGATCTAATAGAATCTTTTATAGAACAAATCACCCAGCCATCATTTGCAGGGCAAGAGATAGATAATTACCTGATCCTTTTTGATGTAGTATTACAAACCCAAACACATCACCCCACTCATTCATATACTAGATGGCTTATTCAAATCCTAGAGGGATGCCCCTGCCTTTTATCTACAGGAAATGTGATCAATAGACTTAGACTATCCGATCTACCGCTCGATCTGCACTATTTTCAACTTTTGCAATACTTAATTACCCAAACTCGTTCTCCGGATCCACGAGTTAGAAAACAGGTGATTGGAAGAATGCTTATTGCAGAACTAGAGAGGCTTGATAAAATCAGTTTACCCACTGAAGAGATTATTGCAGAGTACGCTGCAACCAAACACCTATTTATCGATACTTACCTACCAGAAAATGTAGATTCATCTTGGTATGTCCAAGAGGTCCTCGATCAGATCGATCATAGACCCTTACCCTCTCTGTACCCAATGATTGCAAGAATCTTAGATCTCAATTACAACAATTTGCCACTATCAGTATGGGAAAAACTATTTAGTTTGAAACAAACCCTGTTATCTAAAGAACAAGCAGGCAGGGCTTTTTTGTTATATCTTCAATCGTTAATATACATAAATAAAGAATCTATCACCCCAGCCCAGGCATCTATTCCACCTATGCAGGGGGCCCAATTTACCATAGAAGCTTACCCCCGCCCCAGTCGTAAAGCAGATTGTGCAGATATGAAAGGGGGCCTGGATCACAGCCTAGCTGATCCCTCAGAAGATCGATTATCTCTGCAATTGGTCGTTTCATCCACAAGGGGAGGGAGGACAACAGCATCGGTGCTCATATCAAAAGAATATCAAGAATACCTAGGCTCTGAGTGGCCTGCAGAGGTCTATGTAAGTGCTTGGGAAATGGGAATAAAATACCAGGACCTCAGTCTCATCCGATATCTTAGCAAGGTCAGGGCCGAGGGACTTTCCTCCATGCGAAGAAAGAAAATAGGAAAAGACTGTTTGCATCTGACACATAAAGGATCGAAGGAAGATAGCTTGCCCGATCTGATAAAAATGGTCTTTACTTGGATAAAGCACGATTTTTGTGTAGAGCACAACGAAGCCTTATTATTGGCTCTGATCGAAAAATTACAATACCAGCCAAAAAAAGATAACTTATCTTCGATTATCACCTATCTACCAGTCATCTTATCTTCGCAACAAGGAATCGAATGTTCTAGCAGGGATAAAAAAACATGGGAGGGCAAGGTACGACACTGTTTTAAAGACCTAAGTTTTGAAGCTTACATACAAGCTCGAGAATTTTTTCTTGTACCACACAAAAATGGGATGTTAGATACCATTTTACATCAACTCTTCACCCATTTTAGCTATGATTTTCTCAAAGACCTATGCATGGAAGATCCTTCGGCAGAGACCTTTGAGAAACTCTGGATATTTAATAGTTATTTACTAAGCCATGAATTTAATGCAGCAAAACTAAAGCCTCAAACAAAACTTACTCTGCAACTGAGACTCGAATCTCTATCAGCACGGTTTGAATTGGGATCATACCACACCAGCCTTAAATCAGCTTATGCAGAACATTTTGTTCTGTTTGCAGAAGTGGTTCTACATTTATCTCAACACGATATTGTAAAACTCACAGAAGCTAGCGGAAGAATTGAACGTTATTTGGATTCCCTTTGTTTTCAAGAATATATCGAAAATACTGGTTTTTTCTTGATAACTGCCAACCATTGGTTAACTTATAAAGGATTTAAACATCTATTTGTTAAATTTAGCCGGCCGGTGATGGGACACTTATCGAACCTATCTCTCATAGAAAGGGATACCCTCTACCATATAACATCTATGAATACTCTTCTTATGCAATCAGACGTAGAGGTTCCACCACCACCTATTGAAGAGATCCAGATCTGGATAAAAACATTAAATGAAGAGTGTCTTAAGTACCTGAAAGAACCAGAACTGCCCCATTTCGGATTGAAAAACGTAGGATGCCTAGCTGCTACTTATTTTTGTTTAGCAGAAAAAATCGGTTCTAAACGAAAAGAAGTGATGCTTCTTAAAGCTGAGTTTTATGAAGAATGGAAAATGCTTTGCTTAACTCTCGTTACCAAATATGAAGAAACCAAAAATCCCGAATTACTGATTGGTTTAATAGAAATCGGTAGAGTCTGGCATCTGCATCAAAAACCAAATCCTATAGACAGGCAAATGGTCAAAGAGGTCTTTGATAGAATTGATCAATACTATGTATTGACCCTAGTCGTCCACTACGAGAGGGCAGCACGTCCTACATCAAAAGAAGATCCATAACAGTCTGTTGCAGGGCGCAGATTTCGTATTCAAGAAAAGAATGCCAATACAAAGAGCCGTTGGCAAAGGCTTACCAAGGGCAGATAAAAAAATAAAAGACCGTCTTTTAACCAGCTTTTCAATAGAGGTTGGTATCCATCAAGATAACTTCATCCTCCACTTGACCCTTATTCAACTAATCTACCACCAAAATCTATTATGAAAGTGTTTCCAGTCTTCGTGAATTTCTATTACTACCCCAGTTACAAGGCGCAGAGCTGAGGCAGGCTTCGGAAATAACACCGCTACCCGCGTCCGCCGCTTAATCTCTCTATTGACCCGTTCCATTCGATTAGAAGTTCGAATTTTCTTCCTATGCTCTTAACGATATCGTTACAAGGATTTTCAAGTAACTCCAAGTATGATGTTGTTTATCTGAATATGTTGAAAATTGTCTTTGATCCTCTTAGCTAATTCATTTTTAATTTTAGGGATGTCTTCAGAAAAGAAACTGCGAAT
>CAMDPQ010000032.1 GCA_945905275.1 Chlamydia trachomatis | reverse complement strand
CCTTATCTTATTACCTATGGATTTTTATGCCTTTGTGTAGGTCTTTTTCTTGTAAATTTAGGGGAAAAAAAGACGATTGCCAAGGAGAAAGGGCTTCTTGCAGAGGAAATTTTGCTGACTCCCTCTCAAACATTCTTACTGTTTGATTATACCTTAGGGATGCAAGCGGTTGCGAAGGCGGTAGAACAATTTCCCGTTACAGACGATCTCGATCTGGCTCACTTACCAGCTGCAAATCAGGCCGCTCTGCATCAGGCAGAAGACATTCCTAGCTGGAAAGGGTTCTTGTCTATGGGGAAAGAAAAAGCGCCGCAGGGTAGTCCCGTCCTTTTTGAAAAAATACGTACAGGTCAGGTTTGGAGATTATTTACCCCTTGTCTTTTGCATAGTGATTTTTTGCATATTCTTTTTAATATGTCCTGGCTATGGATTCTTGGTCGTCAGATCGAAGATCGGCTTTCTAAGGGGAAGCTGCTTCTTTTTATTGGTTGCGTGGGGGTTTTGGCTAGCTTAGCTCAATATTTCATGAGTGGTCCTTATTTTTTAGGGTTTTCAGGGGTAGTTGTTGGCATGGCTGGGTTTATTTGGAGTCGGCAGAAAAAGGCACCTTGGGAAGGTTATCCCTTGCAAAAGAGTACTCTCTACTTCATTCTAATCTACATTATATTGATGGTGGGATTAGAGATTGGTCTTGTCTTGCTTAATTATTTATCCTCTCATGAGCTTGGAATTAACATTGCGAACACGGCGCATGTGGTTGGAGGGCTGGTGGGGCTGGGTCTTGGTAGATTGAACTATTTTGCGCGTGGTGATTTTTAATGACAGTTCGAGATTTAACGATTTTAGGTTGTGCAAGTCAACAGCCCACTCGTATTCGTAATCATGGGGGCTATATTGTCCGTTGGAATGGGGCTGGCCTGTTATTTGACCCTGGAGAAGGAACGCAGCGTCAATTTATTTTCGCTAATATCGCTCCGACCTGTGTGACGCGGATTTTTATCAGTCATTTCCATGGGGATCACTGTTTAGGATTGGGTTCTATGCTGATGAGGTTGAATCTGGATAAAGTCCAGCACCCTATTCATTGTTACTATCCAGCAAGTGGTAAGGTCTATTTTGATCGCCTTCGATTTAGCAGTATTTATCATGAAGTCATTAAGGTCGTGGAGCATCCTGTCACCAAGTCGGGTCTTGTCGAAGATGGGGATTTCCGAATAGAGGCCGAATTTCTCTCTCACGGTGGGATTGATAATATAGGCTGGCGTATTACAGAGCCTGATACTCGTAAATTTGATCCCGTGCAACTCAAGGCTTTGGGTGTTCAAGGTCCGGGTGTCCGAGAACTGGAATCTAGAGGTGTGATTACCATAGATGGACGTACGGTCTCTCTAGATGAGGTTAGCCGTCTAAGAAAGGGGGATACTTTATCTGTGGCTATCGATACTGTCCCTTGTCCCGCGCTGTATAAGATAGCACAGGGCGCCCGTCTGTTTTTATGTGAGAGCACATATTTAGATAAGCATAAGGAAATGGCTTTTGAGCATCATCATTTAACGGCGAGGCAGGCAGCAGAGGTAGCTCGAGACTCAGGTGTCGATCAGCTAGTGCTGACTCATTTTTCGGCTCGCTATCAAGATCTTGCGGAATTTGCTCAAGAGGCGTCTGCTGTTTTCCCTAATACTTTCATTGCCGATGATTTAAGGCAGTTTTGTTTTCCGAAGCACTAAATATTCGGTAAACTGCCATCCTGAATGATATTTAGGAAATTTGGTAGGGGTCAAACCCTGGCCGTTTAGCGGGTAGGATCGTCAGGCTTTTTTAGTGAGAATACAGCCCTTTATTCCAATGACATATTCCAGCTACTACCTATAAAATGAAAAAAACCACTGAACCAGGCTTGAGGATTCACTCCCTAGATCAGCAGAGTCTGAATAATTGTGAACATAATAGGGGGTTGCAAACCGCTTGGCCTGTCAAATTTTTTAATCAGAAAGTCTCTTGTATAGGATCCCTCACTTCATCGCTTATCCCTTGGGTCATTAATCGCATGCTAGCCCAAGCTTTGTTTATCAGGCCTGTATCCATTGGCTATACGGCTAACTGCGAGCGGTTTGTGAGTCTGTATTGGATACAGCCCATCTTCCAATGGATATTGCGATGCCTATCTTGGCAGTTTTCAGACACGAATTCTGAATTTAAGCCTTGAGTATCGAGCCAACCTGGTCCCTCACCTCTGGCTCGGCTTTTTAATGAGGAAGGGATCAAAGGCTATATCCAGATGTTCTCTCCCCCTGTATCACCATAGGTGTTGCCAAAAATACATCATGCATAGAACGGAGCCTATCAAGCTAATTGTCTATAAAGTCATTTTTTTGATTCACAAAGGGTGTAATAGGCAGAAACTAAATAGACACCCGAAGTAGTATAGGCCCCTTGGGCTGTGATTATAGATGTAGCTCCTCGGATAAAATATCAAGTTCTCTAATAAGAATCTCTGTCGGATCTCGATATTCTATAAAGCTTTGCATAATTTGCTGTAAATGAGAGGCGGGGGTGCCTGTTTCATCGAAGCTGATTGCAGCGCTTAAGAGGGTTAGGTCCCCTTTGTTTTCTCTGATAGAGAGAGGTTGATTGAGGATGTTTTGGATAATAATGGCGGCATCTTGTAAATCTTCGTAGAGCATTGGGTGACTCCTATTTTATTTTTTTGGAGATCTCTGCTAAGGCGAGAATGGCGCTTTGGGTATTACGTAAAAATTCAGGATCTTCGGAAATATCGGGGGCTTCAAGAAGGTCTTTCAGTAATCCAGATAGAGCTTTGATCTGTGTTTTCAGTTGATGGGTATAGTGGGGGATATCTAATCCTGCTATCAACGGAGTGAGTCTTCTCTGGTTAGGTGGGATTCTATGGGTCATAGTTATTTCTTTTTAGCTGTTATGAATCATTTGCTTGTTAGGTGAGCTGTCCTGGTGTAGCGCAAATGAATCTGGTTCAGGTAGTCGTAGTATTTTCGTTTTGTCGGCTGCAGGTTTGATCTGCGATCGTATGAGTAGGATGGGGGGCTCTCAAGAAAGGGCGTTCGTTCTTGCATACAGGATCCCTGCCTTTTATTAATGGGCTATTCTTATCTTCTTAGTTTGATGAGATTAAATTGTCAACTCGATCTAAAGTTATTTTTAAATCGCAGTGAAATGAGATTGGCTGATTTGTGATGCGGCAATAGCAAATGCAGAAGCGACATTTAAAGAATTTTTGTATCCAAAGAGGGGAATGTGAACGAATTGATCCACTTGCTTTAGGGTGGATTCTGATAGACCATATTCTTCATTTCCGAGTAGTAGAGTAAAGGAGCTAGGGAAGCTGAACTCACGAAGAGGAGGGGAAAAGTCGACTGTTTCAAGAGCAATTAGTGGCCGTGGTAGCTCGTCAAGAGAGGTGATTTGTTTGCATCGGATTTTATCGAAAGTGCCCATTGATGTTTTTTGTACTTTAGGATGGTCGATGAAGGGGGTAGAGCTTGAAAAGTAAAGATCTCCCAATCTAAAAGCCTCTATTGTTCGAAGAATACTGCCCACATTAAATGCCGATCGGAGGTTATCTAGATAGATTGCGATAGGCAGGCAAGGGGTATTACTGGGCTGATCCAGTTTTTTGATGAGCAGAAGGTTGTGTTCCTGCCAGCTAACACCCGCTTGTTGTAGGTGTGTATGAAACCTGTTACTGAGGTTTTCGAGAGAAAAACTCAGTAGGGGGTCCAGGTTCATCCAGGAGGAGATCTTGTCATACATAAGACAAAGATCTCGCTTTCCATGGTGTATTTCCCTTAGTAGCTCGCTGGCTTTTTTATGCTGTTGCTCTAGAGATAGAGTCATGAACTTGATCTGTGACCAAAGGGGTGTCATTTTTTCTTCGTAACAGCAAAATAGTCATCCAGCGTCCCATCAAAGAAGCAGATTTTATCTTCTTCAAAAGCAAGGATTTTATTGCAGGATTTATTGATTAAGTCTCGGTCGTGACTTGCTACCAGAACAGTCCCTTTAAAATCTTCTAGAGCCCAGGCTAGTGCCGAAACCGCTTCTAGATCGAGGTGGTTATTAGGTTCGTCCATTAATAACACATTATAGTTGCATAGCATGAGTCCACCGATGATCAGTCTGGCTGTCTCTCCCCCTGATAAGTGTCCGAGCGATTTAAAAGCATCATCTCCTCCAAAGAGCATTTTACCAAGGATGCTTCTGATATCTTGGTCATAAATCCCTTCTTTTTTACTTTTTAGCCATTCAAAAGCGGTGTTAGGGCTTTTTTTATCCACCACCTCACCGTGATTTTGGGGGAAGTAGCCGATTTGGACCTGATGGCCTAAATCTACTTTACCACCATCTTGAGAGATAGCGTGGGTGAGAAGTTTCAGTAGGGTTGTTTTTCCTTTGCCATTATTACCTATGATCCCGATTTTATCCCCCCGATTAACCTCAAAGGAGAAGTTATTAATAACAGTTTTTCCTTCATAAGCTTTGGAAAGGCCCTCTGTTTTAAAAACAATCTGCCCGGAGGGCTTTTCAGGTGGGTAAAAACGTATATAAGGTCGTTGGATATTCGATTTTTTCATGTCTAGAGGTTGTAGTCGTTCAATTTCTCTAACCCGTGATTGTACCTGGCTAGCGCGAGTTCCGGCTCCAAAGCGGGAAACGAATTCTCTAAGCTGAGCAATTTTTTTCTCTTTTGATTTGTTCTCGTCTTCTGTTCTTTCTCTAACCGCTGTTTTAGCCAGGAGCATCCTATCATAGTTGCCGGGGTAGATGATGAGAGTCTCATAGTCAATGTCAGCAATATGGGAGGTCACGGAGTTTAAGAAATGTCTGTCATGGCTTACGACAATAAGAACTCCTTTATACTGGTGTAGAAAGTCTTCAAGCCAGCCAATTGATTCTAGGTCTAAGTGGTTTGTCGGTTCATCCAGAATCAGAGCCTGAGGCGTGCCGAATAAGGCTTGGCATAGCATCACTCGGAATTGTCTATCGGTCGGAATGGTGTGCATTTGTTCTTCATGAAGGCTCGGATCGAGGCCCATGCCTGACAGGAGCAGTTCTGCTTCTGATTCAGCGCTATAGCCATCTTCTTCTGCAATAACTTCCTCTAGTTCTCCTAGGCGAATGCCGATGGCATCAGTCATTTCTTCTTCATACAATCGATCTCTTTCAACAAAGGTGTCCCATAGTCGAGGATTGCCCATCATAACAACATCGAGCAGCCTTTGGTCTTTAAAATCTTCGATATTTTGTTTGAGATAGCCTACTTTTTTTGGTAGGGTTACTGATCCGCTGGTTGATTCCTCCAGCTTCATGATAATCTTGAGTAAGGTCGACTTACCTGCTCCATTAGGTCCGGTTAATCCATAGCGATTGCCCTGGCTAAAGGTTGCAGTAATGTCATCAAACAGAACTCTAGGTCCGATTTTTTTAGAAATTGAATGGAGTGTAATCATAATGTGATATGCTTCTTTGAAAAAAAATTGCTCGCATTTTAGCATAAAAAGAAAACGGGAACAAGAAGAAGATGTATGATTTTACAAAGCAGCTCGAACTGTTCATTACATATTTGCATGTGGTGAAAAATGTTTCTGTACATACCACGCGAAATTATCGATTGGATTTGGAAGGGTTTAAAAAGCATTTAGATTCTCAGGATAAGGATCTTGAAGTAGGTGGCTTATTCTCTGTAGATCGCGTAAGCAAAAGAGTTATTAGAAATTATTTAGCCCATTTAAAGGCGTGCTCTGTGGCTAAAAGAACAGTACTACGACGTCTATCAGCGCTTCGTTCGTTTTATAGGTACCTTGTTAAAGAAAAGGTTTTAGAGCAGAGCCCTTTAGATGACATAGAAAGTCCAAAGTTAGAAAAAAGTCTCCCTACTTCTTTAACATATGATCAGATCGATTATTTATTTGCTCAGCCTGATCAGGTGAGTTATCTCGGATTTCGAGATCGCTGTATAATGGAGTTGTTTTATAGCTCAGGTCTCAGGGTGTCAGAGCTAATTGGACTCAATCGAGAAGATGTGGATTTGCGTAATCGATTGCTCCGTGTGCAGGGCAAGGGAAAAAAGCAGAGGGTGGTTCCTATTACAAAGAGTGCTGCGGAATGGATTCATAACTATCTGACTCATCCTGAGCGCTCTATCGATCAAGCCGATCATAAAGCGGAGAAGGATAGTAAAGCGGTCTTTTTAAATAAATGGGGGGACCGATTAACAGTGAGGTCTGTGGATAGGAAGTTTGATGAATATTTAAAAAAAAGTGGTCTTGCAGGCAAAGTAACACCGCATACTATTAGGCATACCATTGCAACACACTGGCTGGAGAAGGGGATGGATTTAAAAACAATTCAAGTGCTTCTCGGGCATAGTTCTCTTGCGACCACGACGATTTATACTCATGTATCAGCAAGGCTTAAAAAGGAAGTGTACGATAAAGCTCATCCTTTAGTGTTGATGGATGAGGATGGGTAAAAAAAGAGGGGAAGCGATAAGCCGGATTTTGTCGCTTACTTTGCAGTAAGCGCGCAATCATTCCTCTAGGGACTGTGTCGCCACAGTCCTCAAGCGATTTACCTTAGGGCCTCCTGGAGCGGGAGTATATGCCCTGATTATTCTTGCTTCAGATAGGGTTTATAGCGCTCTACGTCTCCGTAGAGCGATCAGCTTACAAAGCTGATATTTTCAGCCTGTTTATGTAGATATTATCTACATAAAGGTATGTTTTCTGTTACACTTTCCGTAGCCTTACGGCCCCCAGTCTTTCACTGGTATCTGCTCCTACGAAGTCCAGACTTTCCTCTCCTAAGGAGTTTTCCATCCTTAGCAGCGATTGCTTGCTTCCCCTCAAAACTCTATTTATGTGTTTGCAAGACGTCTACGACGACGTTTTGTGCTTGATGCATCGTCTGCTTCAATAGCGGCTTCTTGCCAGTAATGAATGCGGGAGCAGTGTTCGCAGAAGACCAGGTTCTCTCCTTTACGGACGAGGTTTTCATGCTGGGCTGTAAGTACAATATGGCAGCCGCTGCAGGTCCTGTTTTCTATAGGTACAATCACTCGATCTTTTTTGTTTTTCAGAAGCCTTTCATACAGAGCTAGTATGTCTGGAGAAGCTTGCTTTGCAAGCTCTTCTCTTTTATGTTTAATAGAGGAGCCTTCGGCATTAATGAGATCTATACTTCCTTGGATCTCTTTTTCAATGGCTAGGCTGCTCTCTTCCGAGTTTTGTAGGCTGGTTTTAATTCTCTCGAGGAGTTCTTCTTCTGCATGCTTTTTATCGACCAGGTCAGAGACTTTTTGTTCAAGAACCGTTTTTTCTCTTTCAGCCGAAGTCATTTCTTGCGTCAGAGATGTGAATTCATCGGCTTTTTTGATGTTAGACTGTTGGAGTTCTATCCGTTTAATTTTCGCAATAATTTCTTGGATCTTTACGTCTTGAGTTTGAACAGTTTTATCTAGTTCAACAATTTCTTTTTCTTTTTCTTGATATTGTTGATAGAGCTCTTTTCGCAGGGAATCGATCTGCTCAAGTTCTTTTTGTCTTTCTTTTTTGAGCCGCATAAGGCGCATCATTTTCATGTCGAAATCTTGAATGTTTATGATGACTTTGAGTGCTTCTTGCATGGAGTTCTCGCCATTTTGAAAATAGATGATGTAGGAGATTATAAGAGTATCGCTCAAGGGAAATATAGCTCAAGGGAAAAGATGCTTTCCCTGAGACTTTTTCTTAAAAAAAATGTATGATAAGGGGAGGCCTGATAGTTACTCCCTATAACGGACCGTCTAATAGACTGTGAGGGAAAGGTGTGGAAATAGAGAAAGCCCAGGCCGTTCCTGCCTCTTTTATTTGGGTTAATGGGATAGGAAGGGGGACCAGTAAGCGGGTTATTTTTTGAGGTCTGTCTATTTAAATTTTTTTTCAGTATACCGGCTGATAATGCATCCTGTAGGGTATATAACAAAATATCTCGTCTGCATCTTGTTTGTCGACGAGATTTTTTGTTTATGTAAGAATCGAATTTTTATCCATCTATGTGGTGTTGTATGAGCTATATCGATAAATATCTTCTTAAAGTGTCTTCCCAGGATAGGGATTCGGCGGCGATCGCGTTTTTAGCCTCTATCGACCATTTGCAGAAAACAAATCCTTTAGTGGCACAGACTATTTTACAGGAACTAAAAGATCAACGGTCCCATTTAAAGTTGATCGCGTCTGAAAATTTCTCTTCACTTGCAACCCAGTTAGCGATGGGGAATCTATTGACCGATAAGTATGCAGAGGGCTTCCCGAGACATCGATTTTATGCGGGATGTGATAACGTCGATACAGTGGAGGAAGAGGCGCAAACTCAGGCTAAGAGGTTATTTGGGGCAGACCACGCCTATGTTCAACCTCATTCAGGGGTGGATGCTAATCTGGTTGCTTTTTGGTCTATTTTAGTGCAAAAAGTTCAAAGTAAAGAGCTTATGGCTTTAGGTAAGAGATCGATTGATCAGCTGTCTTCTCAAGAATATGAAGTGATCCGAAAGTTGCTTGTTAGCCAAAAGGTCATGGGGATGTCTTTGAATTCTGGTGGCCATCTCACTCACGGGTTTCGTCATAATATCTCTTCGAAAATGATGCAATCTGTGCCTTATGAGGTTAATCAAGTCACAGGCCTTCTTGATTATGACACTCTTGCCGCCCAAGTAAAGCAGGAAAATCCTTTAATATTATTAGCAGGATATTCTGCTTATCCAAGGCTTATTAACTTTGCCAAAATGCGTCAGATTGCAGATGATGTTGGTGCGGTACTTATGGTAGATATGGCTCATTTTGCAGGCCTTGTCGCAGGTAAGGTCATGACAGGGGAATATGATCCGGTGCCGTTTGCGCATATTGTTACCTCAACCACTCATAAAACGCTCAGAGGTCCGCGAGGAGGGCTTATTTTATGTAAGGATGAATTCCGAGAAGTGGTGGATAAGGGATGCCCTTTAGTTTTGGGTGGGCCTTTACCTCATGTGATGGCGGCCAAAGCGGTGGCTTTTAAAGAAGCTAATTCACCCTCATTCCAAGTATATGCTCAGCAGATTGTCCTTAATGCCCGAGCCCTTGCAGAACGGCTTATAGAAAAAGGGGTTCCCATTACGACTGGCGGTACGGATAACCATCTTTTAGTAATAAATGTGGCAACAAAGTTTGGATTGACAGGACGTCAAGCGGAGCTTGCTCTTAGAGAGGCTAGATTAACGGTAAATCGCAACGCGATTCCTTACGACGCTCATGGCGCTTGGTATACCTCCGGCATTAGAATAGGAACACCTGCTCTAACGACTTTGGGCATGAAAGAGGATGAGATGAGGGAGATTGCAGATTTAATCTATAGGCTGCTATCGGCTACCACGCCCTCTGTAGATTCAGTCAGGCAAGAACAAAGTAAATCTAAGGTCAATATATCCCCTCACGTTCTCGAATCTGTGCAGGATAAAGCCTTGGAGTTATTGAAAAAGTTTCCTTTATACCCAGAAATTGTCATCGATTAAAAAAAATGAAGACAATCTAAATAATCACGAAACAGTACGTTAGGAGATATAATGATGATATTCAATCAAGAGGAAGAAGAAGACAAAGTGAAAAAAACTCGTGGTATAGATGATAAAATCGATGAGGCTCTTTTAAAAGCCAGGCGCATTTTGTTATCTGACCCTGTAGATGGGGATAGCGCAAAGGATATCATTCGCAAGCTATGGTTTCTTGAGCTAGCACAGCCAGGTAAGCCCATTTTATTTGTAATCAACTCTCCAGGCGGTTCTGTAGATTCTGGTTTTGCTATTTGGGATCAGATAAAAATGATCACCTCTCCCGTTACGACCCTTATTACAGGTCTTGCCGCTTCTATGGGCTCTATCTTGAGTCTTTCAGCTGCTTCGGGCAAGAGGTTCGCAACGGAAAATTCTCGAATTATGATTCATCAGCCATCCATCAATGGGGTAATTCGTGGTCAAGCAACTGATTTGGAAATTCAGGCAAAAGAGATTTTAAAAACAAGGGGAGCCCTTGTGAATCTCTATGTAAAAGCTACAGGGAAAGAAGCTAAGATTATTGAAAAAGCGATCGATAGGGATTCTTGGATGAGTGCGAAGGAGGCATTAGAGTTTGGTCTTCTGGATAAGGTTATCGGATCCTATCAAGAAATAGGTTTTTAGAAACGGATATGATGATTTCTTTTTCTAAATATCAGGCTGCCGGCAATGACTTTATCATCATCGATGATAGAGCAGCTGTTTTTTCTTATGAAAAGAAAAAATCCATTCAGATGTTATGTCATAGAAGATTTGGAATCGGTGCGGATGGCCTGCTTTTATTGCAGGCCTCGGCCCTTGCTAGTTTTCGGATCAGAATTTTTAATCCCGACGGCTGTGAAGTGGCTATGTGTGGCAATGGGATGCGATGTTTTATCCATTATCTGAGGTCTTTAGGTTTTAGGGAAGAGCGGTATCTTATAGAAACTATGCACGATATGATTCAGTGTCGGATGAAAGGGGATAGGATAGCGGTTCAGCTCGACAAACCTTATGTATTACATTGGGGTGTGCCAATAGATCTCGAACAGGGATCTTTCGAAGCTTTTGTGGTTCATACGGGTGTTCCTCATGCAGTTATCTTTGTCGATGATTTAGAAGGTGTTGATATAAATCGTTTAGGACCAGCCATTCGGCATCATCCTTTATTTGCTCCGGAGGGAGTTAATGTGAACTTTGTGAAGATGGGGTCTGATGGAGCATTTCGTGTACGGACCTATGAGCGTGGGGTAGAAGCAGAGACGTATGCGTGCGGTACTGGGGCGGCAGCTGTGGCTTTAACCGCTCATCAAAAATGGAATGCTCTGAGTCCTGTCAGGGTGATGCCTCTATCTGCAGAGTGTCTAGAGGTCTATGTAAGCCCTCTCGCAGCGGGTGGTCAAAAGATTGAACTCATCGGTAGAGCGGTCTGTGTTTTTACTGGGCAATTAGATCTTGAATCAGTTTTATAAGAAAAAAGGAATAAGCGATGATCCTATCTGTTTTCTGGCAGGTTCGTTGACAAGTGGTGTCGAGCTTTCCTATATCTATAGCATCTAGTTTTTTCTTTTATGTAACCTTAAAAAGCCACTAAGCTGACGAATTGACAGAGAAAGACCGCTTGCTCATCAAGAAATAGATTTCTTTATTCATCTCACTTAATCTCTTTTTAAAATATTCATTAAAATAGAAATCAATAAAGTATAATTTCTTGATTTCTTCATCTAAAAAGTGCATGCTGACCAATAGAGGGAGTGTGCTTTTTACTATTCCTTAAATTGTAAATGTACGTGGATTATTATGTTTGATAAATGCCTGAATAAACAAGATTTGGATGCTGGAAAAAAGCTAATAGTTTCTAAAAAGCTAAAGAATCTTCTTTTTTCAGAAGGGAGTTATCAATCTGAGATTGTCACTGGTAAACGGGACTCGATTTTTCCATTTGTCCAAGTCAATGATGATGGATTAATTAAAGATGGCTTGTGCAGTTGTATGGAGGATTCTTCCGGTTATTCATGTCCTCATATTGCCGCTACGTATTTACAAATTATGGGAGGAAAAGACCTTCCTTTGCATGTGCGTTTTCGGGGTTCTTTATGGAATCAACTCTGTCAGATGGCAGCGCGTCGTCATGGATATAGTGAAACCTGTCTTACGGGTGAAAATAAGATTCAAGCCGTATCTCCTACTGGAAAGTTATTATTTTATATCCATCCTCAATCTAGAATAGCTCTACAAAAAATACAGGAGATAATCGCTGCAAGACCTGTAGAAACAGAAGAGACCTCTCTTAAGTTTTTCCATCTACCTCCTGAAGAGCTATCCCTTTGGCAGCAAGGTAGGCCTAGCAATCATCTTCAGTATGAACTCTGTTTTTGGTCGGATCTTGCTAAGTGGTGGATGATACTTGCAGATCAGGGTGGTTCTTATAAAATCACGTTTCCCGACGCAGACCATGAGCTACCTAGATGGATTCATGTCGAGTTTAAAGAAATACATTTTGGATTGTATATTGCTGAGGCGAATTGGCCTGTGATTATCCCTTCTTTACATACGGTGATTTCCCCTTTACCTATTCATGAAGAGAGATCTTCACGCCTTGAGAAGATTACATATGATAGGGAGGATCGCTCTTTTTTTGTTCATATTAAAAAGGAGGTGTCCGAACAGGATCCTGTTCTCGAAACAGGAGTGGATTTAGAGGGATGGTCCTATATCCCCGGGCAAGGTTTTTTTTCTCGGATCAAAGAATCTTTTTTCACCCATGGGGTTGTCCCTTCAGATCGTGTCGCAGGGGTACTGCAGCAGTACCGTTCTTTGGTGACCTCGTATTTATCCGAAGAAACCATCCATGATGGCGCATATTCGATCTCTTATAACCTCTCTTTTGATGCCCGTAAGAGTTTGCATATCCAGGCTTTTTTATTTACTCCAGGTGATCTGCAGTCGGAAGGATCGGCCTATTTTGGTAGATGGGTGTATATCTTAGGGCTCGGTTTTTATGAGGTAGAGAATAGTTTGTTCTCTGGTGCAGATACTGTGATCCCAAGGGATCAGGTCTGTGATTTTATCAATCGGCATAGGGTTTGGTTAAATACATTGGAAGGCTTTCATACTCATTTAATGACAGTAGCATCAGAGTTACACTATTTTCTTGATCAACAAATGAATCTTTACTTTGAATCTCATTTTGATCTCATCGAAGACAGGCTGGAAATCCTCGATTTTGGAGAATGGGTTTATATTCCTGATAGAGGGTTTTTCCAGAAAAAACAAGATAAAGGTCCATCTGCTTTATATTCAGGCCTTGTTGTTCCTAAAGAAGAGATCTCTCTTTTTATCCGCAAATATACCCAAGAACTGGTTCATTTACCCGGTTTTTTTGCGGTTGAATGCCCGATTGATGCTGTTTTTATCGATGTCATGCTGACCTCAGAGGAAATGATTCGCATTAAACCTCATTACACGTATGGGATTAAGGTGGATCCTACTCGCGTATTCTTCTTTGGTGAATACTGTTTTATCGATCAGCAAGGATTTTCGTTGATGCCGATTCAAATGCCAATGGATCGTTTTTTAGAGGAGAAAATCTTAGACAAAAGACAGGAAAATTATTTTCTAGCAAGCGAGCTCACTGCTTTAGCTCCTTATATACGTCTTTGGGATCCTAGATTAAAAAAAGCACAGCGTATGCATCTTTGCATTGCTGAGGTCCAACAGGATCTCAAGGCAAAAGAAGGGCAGTGGCTTGTTGAGCTTTCTTATGAAACGGATGTCGGCAGGGTCGATGCCTCTCAGATATGGCAGGGTCTACAGGCAAGTAGAAAGTGTTTATTTACAGCTGCAGGTCTTATTGACCTCAAGGATCCGAGGTTTAATTGGCTGAAAAGCATTCCTAAAAAACGGTGGGTAAAGCAGGGTAAGCAGCTGAGGGTTACCTCTTTAGAATGGATGCGATTAAATGCTTTTGAACAGTTGATTGAGCCTCAAGGGGATTCTGTTAAAGATCTGAATAGTCGGGTGTTGCTAGAAGAATTCAGAACGATGCAGCCAAGCCAACTCATTGATACCACAGGCCTTAAAAGTGAGCTGCGGCTGTATCAAGAAACGGGTCTTAAGTGGCTTTGGTTTTTATATTGCAATGGGCTTTCAGGTCTTTTATGCGATGAAATGGGTCTTGGTAAGACCCACCAAGCTATGGCTCTTTTATCGGCTGTATATAATAGCGAAGGTAGTGGTAAAAAGTTTCTTGTCGTCTGCCCGACCTCTGTGCTGTATCACTGGGAGGATTTGCTAGCTAAGTTTTTACCCCATCTTCGCATTTGTCTGTTTTATGGTTTAGAACGTAATCTTGACACGTTCGAAGCAGGGGCAGATCTTTTGCTTACCTCGTATGGAACTTTGCGTAGTGAAAAAATGAGGCTGTCACAGATTGCCTTTGATGTAGCGGTTTTTGATGAAGTGCAAAACGTTAAAAACATTCAATCACAGACTCATAAATGTGTGAAAGCTATGCAATGTCGTATGGTGGTAGGCCTTACAGGAACCCCCTTAGAAAATAGGCTGCTGGATCTTCGCGCATTATTTGAAATTATTCTCCCAGGGTACCTGCCTGGTGAAGCACAGTTTAAGGAGTTTTTTGTCAATGCCATTGAAAAAGGACAGGATGAGGCAAGAAGATCCTTGCTTGCTAATATGATAAAGCCTTTTCTTATGCGCAGAAAAAAGACTGAGGTCCTCTTAGAGCTGCCCGAAAAAATTGAAGAGGTATACTACTGCGATTTATCAAAGGAGCAAAAGGAGTTGTATAGGGAGGTATTTTATGCGCAAAAAGATTCTATGGTTAAAGAGCTTTCAGATCCTAATTCGTCCAAAGGGTACATTCATATCTTTTCTGTGTTATCCAAGTTAAAGCAGATCTGCAATCATCCTGCGATGATTAATAAAGACTATGACAATTTTTTGAGATACCGTTCTGGTAAATGGGATTTATTTGTAGAGAGGCTGCAAGAGGCCCGGGAAAGTGGTCAAAAGGTGGTTGTATTTTCTCAGTACCTTGAGATGATGGATATGATTGAGAAATATCTCACCTTAGAAAACATTGGATTTGCTGAAATTCGAGGAAGCACGAGGAATCGTAGGGAGCCGATAGAAAGGTTTAGAAATGACCCTCATTGCGAGGTGTTTGTCGGCTCATTACAAGCGGCAGGCTCAGGAATAGAGCTTACAGCAGCCTCTGTCGTCATTCATTATGACCGCTGGTGGAATCCGGCTAAAGAAAATCAAGCAACAGATAGGGTTCACAGAATTGGACAGCAGCGTGGGGTACAGGTATTTAAATTTGTTACTAAAAAAAGCGTTGAAGAACGGATCCATGAGCTCATAGAAAAGAAGAATAAGCTTTTTGAAAGTGTTATAGGCTATGATGCGCAGGATCAGATGAAAACAATGAGTCGCCAAGAGCTTTTAGAATTCGTGGCTCATTTAGAAAAAGATCTTGAGTAGAGCTTTCGCCCTGTTTGTCACGTCATGTATTAGACTGGATAAAACTGGAGCAAAGTGTCCCGAAGGGAGTTCTATTTTTCATTAAGGTATGCAGAATCAGTTGTAAACATCTCCCAGCCTTTACGGATGTTGTCTGCTGTCAGCTCTTTTCGTAGATCTCCTTGCCCAGGCTTGCAGTCTTCTCTATCGAGATCCTTTCGGACATACACACCCATAGCATTGTGGGCTATATGGTACATGACCGCCCCTGTTAGCCCCCACCTGCTTTCTTTTAATGTCCCCGTGGGGATTCCTACAAGCAAGGTGTTAACGAGCTGAAATTTCATGTATACATCGTTATCTGAATCGCGGACATAAATGAGGAGGTTGGGGAGGTGAAACTCCGGAGAGGGCAGTGGATGTCAGCAGAATTCGGGCTGCTTGCATCATCGGAGTAGCCATTAAAGACGCCTTGCCTGGGGCTAGTTTAGTTATAAAGAATATTGGGATTCTGTGTAGTAAGATCCCTTGCAGCAATCCTCGAAAGAGAATCTCTTCTCCTATAGGAGCATTGGCTACCATATAGACTCGGCGGCTTGCAAGACCTATTTGCGCGAATGACTTATTTAGGTCTCCTATGTTGGGAGGTCTTGAAGCATTCTGTTGATCTAATTTTTGATAGGCTTCGCTCTTTTTTTTCTATTTCAGGCTGTTCGAGATCCTGGGGGGCCTATCAAGTCTACATCTATCTGAAACTTTTTCCATCCGTCACTGATATTTTCTACTGTAAGCTCTTTTCCTAGATTTCCTTCCCCAGGCTTCCAGGCTGCTCTTTGGATATCCTGTAGGACATACACAATCGCAGCATTGTGGGCTATATGGTATATGACCGCCCCTGTTAGCCCCCACCTGCTTTCTTTTAATGTCCCCGTGGCGATTCCTACAAGGAAGGTGTTAACGAGCTGAAATTTCATGACTTCATCTGCTTTATCTGAGTGGGATCGACTAGGGAGGTTGGAGAGGTGAGCTCCTGAGAAAGCAGTGGATGTCAGCAGAATTCGGGCTGCTTGTATCATCGGACTCTGTATGACAAGCGCCTTACCTGGGGCGAGTCTGGTTATAAGCGATTCTGCGATTCTGTGTAGTAAGATCCCTTGCAGGAATCCTCGAAAGAAAACCTCCTCGCAGACAGGCATAGATACTGCCAGACGGACTCGTTTAACTGCTGTGGATCGCAGGTCTAGTTCTGTAGTGAATCCGGCCATGTTGGCAGCCTGATCTATGGGAGCTCTAGGAGCCTTCTTTTGGGCTGAAAAGTTTTTATAGGCTTCTCTAGTTTCTTTGTACGTGTCTATCAATATTTGGGTTATATCGTCTACTGCCGGGTTATGGTACAATTTGTTAGCTGCGCCCTCCTGTGCAATAATCCCACCTACCGTTACTCCTGTGAGCAAAGCCGTACTCAGGATTGTTTGGGCCAACTGTTTTACACCATATTTGCCAGCCTCATAAGCGACTGCTTCTATGGTTGGGCGCTGGATTGAGAAGCGAGGAAGAAAAGATTTGAAAGCGTTCAGTGTATGCATGAATCCCTGTATTTGTGTTTTGCAATCGATTATATCTAATCTGTATAAATTTTTATTAAAGATAGATCTAGTTGCAGTCTTTCAAATTATCCATATACATATACCTGTAAAATAACGGGATAGAGCTTTGTTGTTTTATTCCTGTACTAACGAATCCTTTCCGGTGTGTAAAAGAGATCGTATTCTTGCATCCTAGACATCATAGGCTATGATGCCAGGATCAGATCACGAAAATGAGTCGCCAAGAGCTTTTAGAATTCGTGGCTCATTTAGAAAAAGATCTTGAATAGAGCTTTCGCCCTGTTTGTCACGTCATGTATTAGACTGGATAAAACTGGAGCAAAGTGTCTCGAAGGGAGTTCTATTTTTCATCAAGGTGTGGCAGCAAATCCTTTTCTCCAAGCACTTTTATGATGCTTGCAAGCAGGTAGTTATCGCCAAAGCTGATAACGTAGTCTTTGAAGCTAATGCGTTGAAGCATTCTCTTATCCACAAGTCTTTTGATTTATCGAGACAGTTCTGCACCGTGATTTCCCTGAAAGATTTCCTTTAAGTCACTTGATTGGATTATTTTGTTCTCGATAGCCATTCTTAATATGTCAGCTTTGATATCTGTGATATATGTTCTTTCAAGAGAGTGGTTGATTGTGGGTACCAAAATTTCCTTGGCCAGATAATCATAGTCGAGAAGCTTATCGATTTTTTTGATCTCTTCTTGTAGACCGCGGAGCACATATTCACACCAAGCTAGAATGCCCGATTTTTCTCCAGTATCAGCCTGTGCGAGGTGTTTACAGTAATTATTTCGATCACTGCAGAAAACGGCTTTAAGATTGATGATTCCCCCTACATTTACATTGAATCCGCGCTTAATCAACATTGCGTAAGTGAATAAACGTACTGTGCGTCCGTTGTCATTGCCAAAGGGCTCTATCCATATGAAATGATGATGAGCAATCGCTGTTTTTAACAGATCGAATTTTGCGCGGCTGTCCTGATTAGTATTTTTTTCGAAGATGGTTCAAATCGATAATAAGATCCGTTAGAGGAGAGTTAAAAGTAAGCCCTACCAAAGTCAAGTCGTAGTGTTTAAATTCGGCTTTTTTCATTTAACATCCGTAGCTTCAAAATTTTAACATAGGATGCTGTAAGCATGTCAAAAGCAGTTAAATACTCCCTTTGCATCTCTAAGTGCATAGAAAAGTGAAATGTAAGTAACCTTTAATAGTAAAGCATTCGATTTAGAGGGATTTTTTCAGCCTTGACTTTAGGGGGCACTATACAACTCCCATTGCCTACCCCCTTCCCAAACGGTCCTTTTGGCAGGGGGGTTGGAAGGATAATACAAAAAAGGCAGCAGAACTGCTAGAATATTGCGTGATGAGAGAGTCTATACAATTGTACCGTTTTTGCTTGAGAACGAAACAGTATGAATGATTAAGCACTCCTTATCAATTTTTTTCTTGTCAAATCCTGTTGTCGAAGAGATTCAGCGAGTTGCATAGGATTGGACAAAGTCGAGCTGACTGCTTTTTAAAAATTATTTTTATTGAATCCGTGCCAACCTGCTAACGATTCTATTCCCAACGCCGCTAAAGCAGAGGTCTTATCAAATAATTTATAGATACATCCGTAAATAAAGGGATAAGGCGCTGTCTTTTTATTCCTGTACTGACGTATAATTTCCGGTTTATTAAAGAGGTCTTATCCTATGAATCCTACGATTAAACTCGCTATTGTCGGGCGTCCCAATGTTGGTAAATCAGCCCTATTCAATCGTATTTGTAAAAAGAAGATTGCTATTGTGGATGAAGCAGAGGGGATCACACGAGATCGTCTATATGCTGAGGCGGATTTTTTTGGTAAACCGTTTCAAATCATTGACACCGGAGGCATTAACCCCAATACGATGGTTCCTTTTCAAGAGGAAATACGTAGGCAGGCCGAAATTGCCATCGAAGAAGCCGATGCGATTGTCATGGTTGTAGATGCTCATACTGGGATTACATTGCTCGATGACGTGGTAGCTAAAATCCTCCATAGAACCAAAAAACCTGTGGTTCTGGCTGTGAATAAAGTCGATAATCACGCACAAATGGAGCTGGTCTACCCTTTTTATCCTTTAGGAATGAAATCGGTGATTGGAGTGTCAGCCGTGCAGGGTTTTCATATCGCTGAGCTCCTTGAGGCAGCCTTTGCTCAGGTGAAGTGGCCCGAGAAAGTGGCAGAGGTTGAGTCTGGACTTAAGGTGGCAATTATTGGACGTCCGAATGTAGGTAAGTCTACTATTGTGAATGCCATCCTCGAGGAAGATCGCTGTGTGGTAAGTCCGATTGCTGGGACCACGCGAGATAGTATCGACATTGAAATTGAGCATGAAGAAACACGGATGACCCTGATCGATACTGCGGGGATTCGTCGTAAGAAGGCCGAGCATGAAGTAGTCGATAAGTTTGCTGCGATCCGTACACAAAGAGCGATAGAACGTGCTGATGTCTGTGTACTTGTTATGGATTCTCTCTTCGGTATGACAACGCAAGAGAAAAGGATTGCAGAAGATATAGAAAGCCAAGGTAAGGGCTGTATCCTTGTATTTAATAAGTGGGACCTGGTTCATGGCTATAGGATGGAACACTGTCTTAAAAGCATTCGTATTGAGGCCTCGTTTTTGAATTATTGCCCTGTCCTATTTATATCAGCTAAGGAGAATCGCAATCTGGATCAGCTCTTTCCTTTAATTAAAGAGGTGTATGCTGAGCGTGGTTATCGAGTAACGACAGGACAGCTTAATAAGTTTATCGAAAAAGTTCTGCA
>CAMDPQ010000031.1 GCA_945905275.1 Chlamydia trachomatis | reverse complement strand
CTTGTTTTTTCATTTCAAGAAAGAGTGTCTCGATGAGGGGCTCTTACTTTTACGTGCTCATCTACAAGGTAAGGCTGAGTGCTATAAGGTAACTGACTTGATAGATGCCGGTTTTTTTGGTCGACATCCCGTATCAAAAGAGTTTCTTTCAAGGGTTGGAAATGTGGTCGTTCTTCCTTTTGAAGGTCAGGCCGTTTGGTGGTATGAGAAAGGGAGGTTTGAACAGCATTTTTATGGCGCTCACGGGGGCTTAACAAGACCCGAAATGGAATCTATTTTCCTTTTTCATGAATTCACATCCAGAAAAACGTAAAAACGGCAGTTAGATACTTCAAGAGGTTTTTATGCTTATTTTATTTTTTAAAGGTCTTCTCATAGGCTTGTTGCTGGCTCTTCCAATTGGTCCGACCATGGTTCTATGTATACGTTATAGTCTCGCCTTTGGGGCTCTAATGGGCATGATCGCAGGATTGGGAGCTGCTGCAGCTGATGCTCTATACGGGGTCGTTGCGGGTTATGGGTTATGGGTTGTTTCTGACTTTATGGAGCAATATGCTTCTTATTTTCATATCATCGGTAGCGCGTTGTTATGTTATTTGGGTGTTAAAACATTTATGCAAAATATCTCCCCCTTGGATCTGGGGATAGGATTTCGTACGCCAGGTGGTCTAAAAATTTTTATAACAACTTTTTTGTTGACAGTCACCTCTCCCTTAACGTTGGTTGGTGTGTCCGCTTTTTGCGCTGCTTTTGGTGTCGCGGAGGAGCGGGGAACTTTTCTATCACCCTGGTTATTAGGTTTAGGTATTTTTTTGGGCTCCTATGTATTTTGGCAGCTATTGAGTATTATGTTATCTTGTATAAGAAAAACAATGTCTGAGCAAGGCTCGATGCTTGTCGGTAAGGTATCAGGTGTGCTTTTAGGTTTATTGGGAATTGGTGTTTTTGTGTATAGCTTTTTTTTAAAGTAGAAAAAGTAAAGAAAAGAATTTGCAGGATCTATTTTTCTTTGCAGATTAAGTTGTAAAACAAGGTCTGTTCGGTTAGACTATCTTTGTTTTTTAAGGCGTGCGTATTCTAATTTGGTCTGAGCTAGCTCTCTAGAGAGATTCATTTCTAAATGTTTAGTAATAGTTCGCTGTTTAAAATTTTTCTATCATCAGCAATTTTACGAGGACACTAATTTGTCTAGCTTTACTGAATTTAATTTCGATGAAAACATCAATAAGGTTTTGGAGGAGATAGGGTATGCAGTACCTACACCTATTCAAACACAAGCCATTCCTATTGTTCTTCAAGGACGTGATGTACTAGCATCTGCTCAAACGGGTACAGGTAAAACCGCCGCTTTTATGCTCCCAGCTCTCCATAAACTGTGTGACCCAGAATTTCGTGGAACATCAGGCCCTCAGGTTGTGATTCTTGTTCCTACAAGAGAGCTTGCAATGCAAGTGGCTGAAGAGGCTAAAAAATTTAGCAAGCATCTTCCGAAAGTTAAGACTGTCTGCATCTATGGGGGCGTTCCTTATCCTCTGCAGAAAAAAGCTCTGCTTAGCAAGTATGAGATCTTAGTGGCTACACCGGGTCGTCTGATTGACCATATGCATCAAGGCAGAATTCATCTTTCTGGTGTAAAAATGTTTATTCTCGATGAAGCGGATAGGATGTTAGATATGGGCTTTTTAGAAGCCGTCGAAGAGATTTCTAATGCGATTCCTGAATCTCGACAAACCCTTTTATTTTCTGCAACCATAGATAAAAAGATTCTTCCTGTTTCTAGAGAGCTTCAGAATGAGCCTCATGAAATTCGTGTACAACCGTCGCTTGAAAGACAAAATGCCATCGAGCAAAAGCTCTATTTTGTCGATAACATCGCCCATAAGATGCGTGTTTTAGAGCATCTATTACAAAATACAGAGATTAACCAATCTATCGTGTTTACCTCAACTATTCGGCAGGCTGCAGAATTGTCAGAGCAGCTGCAAGATAAAGGGTATCGCTCCGAGGCTTTGCATGGAGACATGAATCAAAGACAAAGAAGCCGTACGATCGAACAGCTAAGACAAGGTAGAATACAGTTTCTGGTTGCGACAGATGTTGCCGCACGAGGTATCGATATTTCTACCCTTACACACATCATTAACTTTGATTTACCTTTTGTAGCGGAAGACTTTATTCACCGTATAGGTAGAACAGGACGCGCTGGTGCTACGGGTACCGCAATTACGTTTGCTACGTTTAGAGAGAAGTTTCGTATTGCCAACATATCTAAAATTTTAGGTAAGCAAATCGAAGCGCATACGATTCCAGGTCTAGAGCCGGTCCAGCAAGAAAAAAGATCATTTGCCCCACGCGATCGTAGGGAAGGTAGATCTTTTGGTGGCAGACCAAGTTTTAGAGGAGAAAGAGATGCTCCTTTTTCTAGAGGACCAAGACAGTCTCAGAGCGGTTTTGAATCGAAGGAATCCTCTTTTCCTCGAGGGCCAAGACAGCCTCAGACTAGTTTTGAATCGAAGGAACCCTCTTTTTCTCGAGGGCCAAGACAGCCTCAGACTAGTTTTGAATCGAAGGAATCCTCTTTTTCTCGAGGGCCAAGACAGCCTCAGAGCGGTTTTGAATCGAAGGAATCCTCTTTTCCTCGAGGGCCAAGACAGCCTCAGACTAGTTTTGAATCGAAGGAATCTTCTTTCGGTGCTAGAAGTGCAAAACCTTATAAAAGCTTTTCCAATAGCCGTAGTGAAGGTGCATTTCCTAGAAAAGAAGGAGCAAAATCATTCGCTCCTTCTTTTGGCGCTCCAAAGAAGAAAACAACATGGAAAAAACCATCTAATTAATCATTAGAGTTTTCTCTATCAAAGAGTAAAGAGCCAACCAATAGGTTGGCTCTTTTTTTTCTGCGCATCTTTCCCGCTTTCATTAAGCTAAAAAAGGCAGTGAACTGCCTTTTTTAGCTTAATGAAAGCGGTCTGGATCGAGAGGTTTTTCGATCATCCTGAGAGGGAGTTTCCACGGGTCTACTGTCTTTTATTGAGGTAGTTTACCCCCTCAATTTTTCTTAAAAGAAAAGAGGTTGAGGACAATCTCAATTGCAACATTAGATTGGAGCAGTCTAACTCGGCTACAATGTAGAATCCGATAGATACAGAGACAATATGACTAGGTAAATCCCCGACTTACACTCAGGTGAGGCAACCAAGTACCTATCGAACAGTTATCTAGTAGAAAGGGTTTTACTTCAAAGGAAGAGATCCGTGAGTCTATGCTTTTCCGATCAACCAGACCCTATAACCTCTTAATAAAACATCCAAATCCCTGACGAATTTGAGATCATCTTTAGATGAGGGGTATTTTCGATAAGTGGATTGATTGTGAGCCGGCTGTTAGACTGATCGTTCGGGTTATAACTCATCCCTAAATCGAGAAACTGCTAAAAAAGGATCTTCCTTCATTATTTAGAAGCTTGGAAGGTTGCATTTTTGGAATTATACGGGTCTAAAAAGAGAGATAATTAGAACAGAGCTAAGGGAGCTTAGCAGTGAAAAATAAGGATCTGTCTGCTGAGTTAAGACGAAAAGATAAAGCTTCAACAGAAGTCGCAGCTCTTCTTATTCTTAAAAAAAGTTTACAACCTATAGGAAGCCGAAGAGGAGAATGAACTTGTGAAGAAAATCCCATGAAAGTTCTTTAATTAATTAAACAGGCTATAATGGCTGGCGCAAGCCAGCTGAGCGCTTGTAAAGTTATTGGGATCACACCTAAAACTTTACAGCGTTGGAATCCTACCGGCCTGCTAATAGATAGAGGTACAACAAGAAAAGCAGCTTCTCATAATCAATTGAGCAAGGAAGAGGGATATAAGGTTTTACAGGCCGTAAATCAATCTGAGTAGAGAGAGCTCGCTCCCAGACAAATAGTGTCTCTTCTGGCAGATGAGGGGCGCTATTTGCCTTGTGAGTCTACTATGTACAGAGTGTTAAAGCAGGTTCGTCATCGTCAAAACAGCGAACCTCGAAATTCTTATAAACCCAAGCCTTTAACAGCTACAAGTCCTAATCAGAGTTATACCTGGGATATCACCTAGCTCAGGAGTAGAATAAAAGGAAAGTTCTACTACCTTTACCTAATTATAGATATCTATAGTCGATAAGCTATTGGCTGGCAGGTTTGCGATACAGAGAGCTCTGAGTTGCCCTCTGAGGTCTTAGAATGGAGCTGTTATCAGGAGAGGGTAAGGTCTGGCCTAGACTCTGATGATGAAGGCTCTATGAAGGGAGCTGCAATGCTCGCAACATAGCAGAGGTGAGGGGTTATACCTTCTTTTAGCCGGCCTTTAGTAATGATAGCTCTTATTCAGATGCTCTTTTTAACACTCTCAAGTACAGGCCGGCCTATCCTGAGAACCCTTTTGCCAGTTTAGAAGAAGCCAGAAATCGGGTGTCTGAATTTGTAAGATGATATATCGATATTGGCATTAAATTTGTATCTCCAGAGAGCAGGCATCAAGGACTTAATAAACGGATTTTACAGCTTCGAGATCAAGTCTACAAAGAAGCCAAAGCTAAGAATGTCAAGAGATGGAGAAAAGGGGCATTGAAAAGTATAAAGCCCCTTAGAAAAGAACTGATGGGCGGTAGGTTAAATAAAACACTTCCAGCGACAGCTAGCCTGACAATCACCGCAACCAGCATTGGGATAGAAGTAAGGAGATAGCTTTTCACCTCGATTCAAAAAAACCTTAAGTCTTTTGCGCGAGGCTTAGGAAAATAAAATCCGCATGACACAGGGATCTAGGAGACTGAAGAGTTTCTCTTTTTACTGTCATACGATTTTAGCGAAATAGGAGAGCATCTGCTTCCCTATGAGAGTCATAGTCATCAAAACCCACCCATCCAATTCTATTGGGTAGGTTTTGGATGTTTTTGGTGAAGAAATATTATCATTTTCCATGCACTTGCTCTTTCAATGAGCTAGCCTCTATATCCTCATATCTGTTCTGCTAGACCCTCTCGGCTGGTTGCTACTTTGGAAATAGAATGATGCCGAAGAACTACGTTCCCCTCTAAGAGTCCCCCCCTGGTCGGTATATGTAGGACGAGTGGGTGGTTTGGGAACCTCGCATGGAAATTGAGTGGAACTCTCCGAAGGGGAACGACCAGGAGATTCAGATCTGTCATTTGTTGTGTCTCTTTCTCGTCTCGGTCCTGGTATCGGTATCGATTGTGTGGGTTGTGAAATAGCTTGTGAAAAAACTTGTGAAGTAGCTTGTGAAGTAGCTTGTGAAGTAGCTTGTGAAGTAGCTTGTGAAGTAGCTTGTGGACTAGAAGGAGAAGTAACGCTAAATAGGTTGTGCCAGGTTAATCCGGCAGGGATGCAATTTGAAAACATAATTTCCTCTTAGATTTTAATCTTTACGTGTTTAAGTTTATATTAAATTAAATTAAAAATGCAATCTGTTAATTAGTTTTATTGTTTTTATTTTAATTTGTATATATATTACATTATTTTTTTTATTAGTAAAATTTTTACTAATAAATAGGCTCTGCACTGTAAGGTATTGATTGTATATAAGATCAGGTGTCTTATGTCTTTTTAACCTTTCTATAATCGAATATAGAATTTTAGTGTCTCCTGTAGTTCGAAATTTTTACTAAAGTGTATGTGTACTGCATTAGACAGCTTGAAAACAGGGTGTTGTAGGGTATGGATACTGTAATCTATATTGCTTAGTCAAGGATGAGCCCTTGGAGACGGGTTCTATATCGTGTCAATCTCAGGGGGATGTCAGGGTCTGATACAGGGGGTGATTACAACAGGGCAGAGATCCTTACCGCAGGCCCATATTTTTATCTTAAGAGATCTTTCTATGATCGATTTTTTGAGATGGTTTGCGATGGAAAGGCTGTCCATGATCAGCTCATATCATGTAAAAGCTAGACAACGCAATTGTCTGCCCAAGAAATTACAAAAATTAGATTTGCGGCAGCTAAGAATGGGTCTAGAGTCTGTCATGGTTCGGATTAGAGAGACTGAGGGGGCTTTATCCGTTGCATAACTCGATGGGGTCCTTCCATCGAACTTGCAGGAGATGATCCCTCCCGGGAATGATTTTACATCGGTGGATTTTAGCAACCTACCTTATCTGGAACGTCTTCATATTTCCGGTGGGGCTCTTGGATATACGGTCAAAAAATCAAGCGATTAGGGATTGGGCCTGCCATATTGCAAATAGATAACAAGCAGATGCCTGCCTTTTAGCTTGCAACCACAAATCATCAAGCGAGGTGGATTATCGAGTGTCCCCGTTTACCAAATCTAGCTGCGTTAATTGTTGTTCATGAAGAGGGGGATGAGCTACCCTCACCCGCCCCATTAAAGGCTTTGCCACCTACTGTCATCGTAGAGTCTATTTCTGTTTGATCCGATTGAATCGTCCCTTTTTGTACTGTAAATGATTTACCTGTTTGAAGGTGTTTCACACAAAAATGGGTGGGCGATGTGAGGATAGTTTGACTCAGAGTTGCTGTATGATGCAGTAAGTGAGCGCTTCTGCGAGGATCTAATTGGGATCCAAAATCATCGATTCCAATTAAGGGGCTTGTGCCAAGGGCTTTTTCAAAAATATCACGCTCAGCTAGATGAAGAGATGTAATCAAACATCTTTTTTGCCCTTCACTACCGAAAAACCTCGCTTCTTTCTCATTAATAAGAAGCATCATTTCGTCGCGGTGAGGGCCTTGTAATGTTGTTTTAAGGATATATTCTTTTTTTCTCATTTTATGAAAATGGAGCAGGTATAGTGGATAAAGATCTTCTTCTGTTAGTGCGTAAGGAAGGGATTTGTTGTACTTTACATCCAGATGTTCTGTTTGATCTGATAAGATATGCAGGTAGGTATTGGCATTGCGAGATAGCTCATCGAGATGAGCCTGTCTTTTGAGGGATAAATAAGCTGCACTTTGCGCCATGATCTGTTCCCATGCACTCATTCCTGCATCGCTTTGTTCTTTTAGTAGCACATTTCTCTGTTTCATCGCTTTATAATATCTACCGAGGTGGTACACATATACAGGGTCGATTTGGGCTATATGTAGATCGAGAAAGCGGCGCCTTTCTGCGGGTGTTCCTATGATGATGTTGATATCTTCTGGCACGATCAGAATGCTTGGTAGGATGCCGAGTAAAGCGATAAAATTATTGTGGGGGGTTTGGTTATGTAGAATTTTTTTCGTGATTCCATCAAACCAGAGGGAAAGGGTTTGCTCTACCCCTTCCGAATGAAACCAAGCTTCTATATAGAAAAAAGAGCTTCCCGTTTTGATCATATCCGACGTGTTTCGCGTGCGAAATGATTTACCAGAACTTAAAAGAGATAGGGCCTCTAGGATGTTAGTTTTTCCTTGGGCATTATTTCCTTGAATCAGGTTGGTCCCATGACAAAACTGTATTTCTGCCTGGTCATAATTTCTAAAGTTGCGAAGCAGGAGTCTTTCTATCCACATGAGTGCTTATATATCAAGACGCATGGGCATCAGCACAAATAAAGCATTGGAGGTATCTGTAATCATTCCGGGATTATAAGAGTCTCTAACGTTAAAATCGACTGTCTCATCTTTTATATGCCGTAAAATATCTAGAAAATAGTTTGGGTTAAAGGCGATTTCTATTTTTTCACCTCCATAATTGGCTGGCATATGGACTTTGCCTTCTCCGATATCTCCACTGGTAGCTGACAGATGCAGCTCGCCTGATGTAAAGGTGAAGCGTACAGATGAGTTGTTATCAGAGGTAAATAAAGAGACCTGTCGTAACAGAGAAGTCAGCTCTTCTCGGTGCAGTTGGATTGGGTGTTTTCTTTTTTCTGGAATAATCCGAGAAATATCGGGGTATTGCCCTGCAATAAGTTTGGAAATAAGCAACGCATTACCTACTTCAATCGAAATTTTATCTTTCAATAAAGACAGTGACACCTGTTCTTCTTTAGGATCTAAAAGACGGATGATTTCTTCTACAGCTTTTACAGGTAAGATATAGGAGCCTTCTATCTCGGTAAGGCTGGATGTAAGAGAAGTAAAAGATTTAGCAAGTTTTTTTCCATCTGTGCCAATGAAGGTCGCCGTCGAGTTTGTTGTCTGTAGTAAAACCCCATTGAGTTCTTGCCTGCTATCATCACGAGCGGCTGCAAAGACTGTCTTAGATAGCATGTCTTTCAGGATTTGTGTGCTCATTTGTATGATAGCACCCTTTGACATGTCAGGGAGTTCGGGGAATTCGTCTTTTGCTATACCATGAATTTTAAAGTGAGATGTCCCTGCATTAATGTGTGCTATTTCAGAGCTCTGGGCATGAATTTCCACTTGCGGAGCAGTCAATTCCCTAATTAATTGAAAAAACCGTTTTGCAGGTAGGGTGATCGATCCTTCTTGCGATACTTTGGCCTCGCAGTGAACTCGGATGCTAACAGATAGATCTGTTGCCGTAACAATCAACTGATCATTCACCGCTTCAAGGGCGATGTTTACAAGTATCGGCATGGCGGGTTTGACAGGGATGATATTTTGAATTTTTCCGATCAGAGCGGTAAGGTCTATTTTAGAGATGATAACTTTCATAAGCGCAAAGCTCCTCATAAGTGCTAAATTGTATTCGAATAATAATAGAATCTTAAGGACCCGTCAAATACTATTCTCTATCTCCTTTCATTGCACGTTCCATCGATCTTTTGGCATCCTTAGATTTGAGGTCCTCTCTTTTATCATAGGATTTTTTACCCTTAGCCACAGCTACTTTCACTTTAATCATTCCTTTTTTTAAATAAATGGAGAGAGGGATTAAAGTAAGTCCTTTTTCTTGGGCTTGCGTTTTTAATGTCCAGATCTCTTTTTTATGAAGGAGCAGTATCCGATCCCTTTTTTCTTCATGGTTATGGATATTGCCAAATTTATAAAGGGAAATAGAGCCATTTTTTAAGATTGCTTCATTGTGGGCAGAAATAAGAATGTAGGCATCTTGGAGGCTTCCTCCATGATCTTTGAGTGATTTGACCTCTGTCCCTTGTAGCACGATGCCTGCTTCAAATGACTCTAAAATCTCATATTCATGAAACGCTTTTCTATTGGATACTAGCTCATTCGAAGAGGTCTTAGCCATGTACTGCTGCCTAGGTTCGTGATGCGTTAGGGGAAGGGTTATCTTGCAAACAGAGAGTGTCCGATGGATGTCACTCTAAAGCAATCTTGCTGACGGATGGTTCCAACCTGTACGATGCCAGCTTGAAATAACCAGTCGAAAATCACAGTCTTAATAAAGGATCTCTCCTGACTAGAATAGTTAGGTAGCGTGTATTTCCAGGTTCTGCCAAATCTTTTGAGGTGAATTGCATCGTCCTCTTTTAATGTCACACAGACTCCTTTAAAGAAATCGTCAAAAAGGACCCATTCTTTTCCGATAGCTCTTACGATGCTTTTTTCTGCTTCTCTTAACGATTTTTCATTGTATATGGCTTCAGCCCCTTGTAAAGTCAGCGGTTTATTTAAGGGGTGGCGATACAGAAACATCGCTCTGCTTTCGAGCCTCATCTCTAACCATTCATAAGCTCGATCGTTTAGAGTGATTTTTTTGTCTGTGACTTCTGCTAGTTTGATGAGCTGGATTTTAGCAATTAAACTATGCACATATTCTTCTATGGAAGAGGCCTCGAACTGGATATCTGCAAACGCCTCGAGAATCGATTCTAGAATCTTTCGTTGAGGGAGAAGATAACCTTCTGCGGTACGTTCTAAAGCTAGGGGTTGTTTTTTGGCTTTTTCAAGAATAACGGCCATATCTTGTACAAATGAGTAGTCAAAGGGTCGTTTCATTTGAATATTTTCTATGTCAGTAATAGAAGAGACCTCAGACTGTTTGAAAAAAGCGATATACTCCTGCCACTCGTAAAAGGGGGTGACTTTTTCATGCCAGAGATCGTCATTTTTTTTATATCCAAGGCAACAAACAAAATTAAATTCTAGTTGGAGCATATACTCTTCAAACTGCTCTTTGGATAGATCGTATTTTTGAATGAGGCTGACTGCGGAGACCTCTAACTGTTCTGATTGATATACATCATCCATAATGCCTTTAAGAACGGGATCTGGAAAGTTCAGTTCGATTAAATAGCGCTGAAAGATTTGAGGGGTATATAAATACTTTTCTACGATAGATTCAAAAATGTTGTTGGAGGTTCTTGGAATCGAGTACCAGGTGGGAAGTGTGTGAATCGGTGCTTTACGAAGAAGACTTTGCAGGAAATCCATGCCAGGAATAAAATCATCATTAAATTTTTGGATTTGCGTTTCAAAATATTTTCTCATTTCCTTATCAACAACTACATGGTCTTTTTCTATATAAAGAAGTCCTGTTTGAGAGAGTTTTTCTAAAGAGATAAGGACTTTTTGCTCTTCAATTTCAAGGCTTTGCGATAGGTTTTTTATAGGAATTTGTAAGGAGCTATAGAGTATTTCTTCGAGGACCTCCAGGTCTGTCGATGAGAACTGCGCCATAAGGAGTCTGTTTTCAATATCTTTTTGATAATCATAATCAGAAAGAGTAATTTTATTTTTTCTAACGGGATTTAATTCCATAAGTAAGCTAGTCATAAAATTCCTTTTTTCTAAAATCTGAGCATGTTGTGTATTAGATGATATTCGATGTTTTATTTGTTAACAACTTCCAAATAGGTATTGAGAAATACATTGCATTATGCTTCGTCATCACTTGTTCTATGCTGGTCATTAAAATAAGCCTTGGCAATAGACGTAATATTTGCTGTTGGACTGGTGCTGGGTCGTATTTATATTTTTAGGTTACAAGCAGGTGCGCTCCTGATACTCCTCTTAAGATTTATTAGAGGATAGAGGTTTATAAAGAGCTTGGTATACAGCGAGCTTAACCGAAATAAGTGTTACAATCTGATAGGATACATCGTTTTCCCATCGAAGAATGCTGAACGTTGTCATAAGTAATCGGTGATTTCCTCAAAAGTCGTCGTCATACAAAAGCCTCTTACCATCCGTAAAGAGGTCGTTATTACCTTCATTTTTTAGGAGAAAATATGAGGATGACGTTCAATGGTGTATTTGGGTAACAACTGAGAAAGACGTCTCGAGAAATACATTGCGCCATATTGCCTCATTTTTGGAATCAAAAGACGCTTCAGCCAGGTCTGTAATGGCTGCTCTAAGGCGCTCTATAATCTGTTTTTTCTCCTGTGGTATATGCTGCATAGCCTCGTTATTTAGAGTTTGTGATAGGAGTTTTGTTAAAAGAATTTGTTGCCACTTTGCTGGTAGCCCCATCAGATCACGGCGTAATAGCGTGAGGGGGTTATCGATCTGATTAACGTAGCATGGTTGCTTTATGTATGCTGTTCTATCTCTCGGGAGATTTTCGAGGCCTTGGCGTATTTCTAAAAAGGTGGTGTATCTTGCCATCTTCTGGAATGCATGTAGTTGTTTTGAGCGAAGGTCGCGTTGTCCTTGGCTTTTTTGCTCCCGAAGATTCGCCTGAGGCTGGGGCGAGGCTAAAAAAAACTCTGGGATCTCATTGTAGCCTTTATGCATAGCAGCGGCTGTAAAGCTCTGAATTTGTGCTTCATGTTCGAGAGGAGTTGGCACTTCTATAGATAAAGCAGACTGGGGGCAGAAGGGAAGGGTATTCGATAAAAAAACCAGATAGAAATTGACCTCTAGGGCGCTTTGTTCGGCACTAATTCGATAGTTCCTTGCAAAGCTTTCTATAGAGATAAAGTTACAGCGTAAAGCGATGTTTTCAAAAAATCGTGCAACTGTTGTTTCTACGTGAGCCATCAGCAAGATCCTTTTCGAGGAAATGATCGCCTGCCGTTTGTCTTCTGATGTTGGTTGAGTCTGTTCATATCTTTGGTATAGACGTTCTTGGAGATAGTAGCTCAGTGAGATGGTCATCGCGGGCATTCCTGTTAGGCAGTGTCTAGGGTCGGTTTATTAGGTAAAGATTTATGATATCTTAACAGGCAGTTTTAAAACAGTGAATGGCGTCTTCCCTTGATTGGCTCTTTTGCGTACCATGAGTTTAGTGTGACAAGGGGTCTTTATTGCATCTTTTTTTGAGATCGTATGTAATTGAATCAACTACTCGATTTAATTTTTGCCTCCTGATATCGTAGTTACTTAAATTAAAAATAGCAGGAAGTTAAGCGTATGGATAAGCCAAGATATGATCATCAACATATTGAGCAAAAATGGCAGAAATATTGGGAAGATCACCAAACCTTTCGAGCTGAGGTCGATTATACAAAGCCTAAGTATTATATTTTGGATATGTTCCCTTATCCTTCAGGAGCAGGTCTTCACGTCGGTCATGTGACTGGTTATACAGCTACCGATATCTTAGCTCGCTATAAGAGACAAAAAGGTTTTAATGTTCTCCATCCAATGGGATGGGATAGCTTCGGGCTCCCTGCAGAGCAATATGCCATACGTACCGGCACCCATCCATCAATTACCACAGAAACGAACATCAATACCTATCGCAGGCAGCTCAAATCATTAGGTTTTAGTTATGACTGGAATCGCGAAGTAGCGACAAGCGATCCTAAATATTACAAGTGGACCCAGTGGATATTTACCAAGTTGTATGAGAAAGGACTTGCCTATGAAGCAGAGATGATGGTCAATTTTTGTCCCGCTTTAGGTACAGTACTTGCTAATGAAGAGGTTGATGAAGGGAGATCCAAAGAGGGCGGCTATCCGATTGAGCGCCGGCCCCTAAGGCAGTGGATGTTAAAAATCACGTCTTATGCTGAAAGACTTCTTCAAGATTTAGATTTGCTAGACTGGCCAGAGGGATTGAAAAAGTTGCAAATTAATTGGATTGGGAAAAGTGAAGGGGTAAAGATTGATTTTACAGAAATCAGCACAGGCCAATCCATTACCGTATTCACTACATGCCCCCATACTCTTTTTGGAGCTACCTATCTTGTATTAGCCCCAGAACATCCTCTTATCGATGAGATTGTAGTCAAAGAGCAGAAAGATCTTGTTGCCGAATATCGACAATCTATTTCTTCAAAAAGTGATTTGGAAAGAACAGATCTCAATAAAGATAAGTCGGGTGTTTGGACTGGTGCCTATGTGAAAAATCCGATCAATGATGCGCTGATTCCTGTTTGGATCTCTGATTATGTCCTTATTCATTATGGTACTGGATCTGTCATGGGAGTGCCTGCGCATGACGAGAGAGATTTTAGCTTTGCCCAGAAATTTTCTTTGCCGATTTATCCTGTGATCGATCCAGGTCTAATAGGTAGTGTTGAGAGCGTAGAAGGGATGAGTCATGAAGATCTAAGAGTCGAAGTACTTGGTGCTCGCCGTTGTTGGATGGAGCTCCAAGGTGTTATGATTCATAGTAGTCACGCCGGTTTTTCGGTCAATACAATGACGCCCTCCGAGGCAAAGAAGGCCATCACAGAACGGCTTGTCCAAAATGGAAAAGGGCAGGTCTGTATTAACTATAGACTTAGAGACTGGCTTTTTTCCCGTCAAAGATACTGGGGAGAGCCGTTTCCTGTCTTGCATCTAGAAGACGGAAGTAAAAGGATTCTGGATGCGGCAGAATTGCCCCTTTGCCCTCCTACTATGACTGATTTTAAGCCCAGTGTCGATGGTAGAAGTCCTCTTGCAAAAGTGTCGGAGTGGGTGCATGTCATCGATTTTAAAACCGGAAAAAAAGCGATGCGAGAAACCAATACGATGCCTCAATGGGCAGGTTCTTGCTGGTATTACCTTCGGTTTTGCGATCCTTGTAATGATGAAGTGGCGTGGAATCAGGATATTGAAAAATACTGGATGCCGGTGGACATGTATGTTGGAGGCGTAGAGCACGCTGTTCTACATCTTCTCTATGCGAGGTTTTGGCATAAAGTGCTGTTTGATGCAGGACTTGTAAGTACCAGCGAACCTTTTCAGACGCTCAGAAACCAAGGTCTTGTTATTGCCAAAGCCTATCAAAGAGAATCGGGCGGGTATGTGCCTCCTGAAGAGGTTGTATGTAAAGACAGTCAGTACTTTCATATAGGTACGGGAGAGTCTCTGGGTATGCAGATCGAGAAAATGTCTAAATCAAAACTCAATGGGGTAACACCGGATGACATGCTCGAAGAGCATGGCGCAGATGCCCTCCGACTGTATGAAATGTTTATGGGTCCTTTTGATAAAGAAAAACTCTGGAATAATGAAGGAGTCAATGGCTGTAAACGGTTTTTACATCGTGTATATGATTTGATTTATTCGGATAAGGTATCCGATCTGGAAAGTGAAGAAGCTTTGAAATTAGGATATCGAGTGGCTCACCTAGTCCAGAGGGATGTAGAGTCTATGCAATACAATACCGCGATCGCTAAGATGATGGAGTTTATGAATGCGATCACATCTCTTCCGATCTATCCTAAAAAGGTGCTGCGGATGTTTATTCAAGCTCTTTCCTCTTTTGCTCCACATATTGCAGAAGAGGCATGGCAGCATTTAGGTGGTAGTGGATCAATAGCCTATGTTCCTTATCCAGAAATCGACCCAAGTTATCTTGTCGATGATACGACCTTATATGTCGTTCAGGTTAACGGGAAATTGCGTGGTAAATGGGAGCTACCAAAAGATAAATCGGAAGAGCAAGTGATGGAATTTATTCGGGATCAACCCAATATTGTGAAGCACTTAGGAGGAGGGTCTGTAGTAAAGGTGGTGTTTATACCCAATAAGCTCATTAATATAGTAGTAGCTCCACGTGATGTTTAACGTTTTGTATGATTGCGTTTTGCTTGTACTGTCTTTATTGGCGCTGCCTTTGCTTTTGTGGCAGCGCTTGTTCTATGGTAAATATCGACATAGTTTATTCCAGCGTTTTGGGATCAATCTACCTAATTTCTCTAAAAATCTAGGTGATAAGGTCGTTTGGATTCACACGATTTCGATGGGAGAGGTTCGCGCCTGCCTTCCGATGTACAAACAAATACGATCTGCCTACCCCTCTGCCCGTATTGTCATTTCCACTGTTACCGAAACAGGTCAAACCCTTGCCAAACAAAATATGCCCGAGGCTGATCTCTGCTTTTATTTACCGCTTGATTTGTCATGGGTCATGAAAAAACTCATGCGGCAGATTCAGCCTGATGTGGTTTTCCTTACGGAAGGTGGTTTCTGGTATCAGTTTTTATCTCAATCTAAAAAATGGGGAGCAAGAAACATCTTAATCAACGGTAAGATCTCCGAGCGTTCTTATCTGCGATTTAGCAAGGTCCCTAGCTTCTTTCGACGTATCGTCTCTTCATTAGATCTGCTTTGCGTCCAGAACCAAGAGTATGCATCGAGGTTTATCTCTCTTGGGGCGGCTTCTTCCTCTGTTGTCATAACAGGTAATGTCAAGCTGGCAAGTCCGGTTGTCGAAACAAGCCAGGCAGATAGGGCCTTGTTACGTAATCATCTTGCTCTGCAAGAAGGGGATTTTGTGATTACATTAGCATCCACTCATTATCCTGAGGAAGATATGATGATCAGTCAGCTCTATCCAATCTGTCTTGCCAATTCCCGTCTTAAGGTGCTTCTTGTGCCTCGCCATCCAGAGAGATTTGCCGAGGTCGCCAGGATGCTGGCAAAAAAACAGATCCCTTACCACTCCTATTCTCAGTCTTTGGATCTGACTCAACAGCTGCCACAAGTGATCCTGATCGATCAGATGGGGATCTTGCTTGCTTGTTATCAAATCTCTGATCTTGCCATTGTCGCGGGTAGTTTTATCGATAAGATTGGAGGTCATAATATCTTCGAGCCTATTCTTTTAGGGGTTCCTGTGTTTTTTGGTCCCTTTATGTTTGCACAAAAAGATCTGCAAGACCTATGCCTTACCTCTCAAACAGGGAAGCAGGTTTCGATCGATCAGCTCCGAGCTCGTGTCGCAGATTTTATAGAGGATAGAGAGAGTAAGTTGCTTTACATCGATCGTTGCCGCTCGATGCAATCGCAGGTGGGAGGAGCTATCAATCTCACTTGGCAGGCGTGCGCTCCTCTGGTAGAAAAAGCTTTTCTATAAAAATTACAAAAGAATGCTTGGGGTTAATTCGTGGTGTATGATAAGCTCATCACTTCTTAACTAGCGTACTTATCGCGGGGTGGAGCAGTGGTTAGCTCGTTGGGCTCATAACCCAAAGGCCGGAGGTTCGAATCCTTCCCCCGCTAATTTTCTTTAGGACGGCGGTATAGCTCAGTTGGTTAGAGCACTGGAATCATAATCCAGGTGTCGTTGGTTCAAATCCGACTACCGCTATACTTTTAATAAAAAATCCGTTCTACCTTTCAATCCTTTTTATCTCTAAAATCCTTCATCTCTTTTTCCTTTTTTTAACAGAAAAACGTACTTATTCTATAAAAGCTTGCAGTGGGGTTAGGTTGCTTAACAACCACTGATACGCCACAGCTCCTACAGCGGCTCCGATAAAGGGAGCTATGACAGGGATCCATCCGTATATAAAGTCTGAGTTTTTTTTCCCAGCTATAGGCAGAAGGGCATGCATGATACGAGGGCCTAAATCTCTTGCAGGATTGATAGCTACCCCTGTTGGACCTCCAAGGCTTAAGAGCAGGCTTGCCACTAAAAGACCAATCGCTATTGGGCCGATACCAGCTCCAAGATGGTTATGGCTATCTAAAATCCCTAGGATCCCAAGCATAAGGACCGCTGTAGAGATGAGTTCAGAGCAGAAGTTAAACACGTAATGCCTTATCGCTGGATGGGTGCAAAAACAGCTTAAGGTAAGGCTTGGGTCTTGTGTGGCTTTAAAGTGAGGGTGGTAGGATATCCAGACGAGAAAAGATCCCGTCATAGCCCCGAGCATTTGAGATGTAAAATAGAGGGGAAGATGAGACCAGGAAGATTTTCCAATGCAACACAATCCTAAAGTCACAGCCGGGTTGAGATGAGCGCCACTGATCCATCCTACGATAAAAATGGGTATGGCAACAGCAAAGCCCCATCCTAATCCGATCACAATCCACCCCCCTCCATACCCTTTAGAGTGTTTAAGTAAAACATTGGCAACCACTCCGTTCCCTAGAAGAATCAGTAATAAAGTTCCTATAAATTCACCGATGAAAATACCCATAAAGACACCCTAGTTAGATGATTGTATCGTAAAAGCAAGAATATATTGACAGCAACTGGAAAAAAAAGAAAAAGTGAGGATTATATCAGGAGGCTTATGCAATACATACTCTCTTTAGATCAAGGCACGACCAGCTCTCGAGCGATATTAATTGATCAGTCGGGCAAGGTGTGTGCTCGTGCCCAGAAAGAGTTTACGCAAATTTTTCCACATCCTGGTTGGGTGGAACATGACCCCAGTCAGATATGGTCTTCACAAATTGGTGTAGCCGCTGAGGTAATTGCTCATAGTGGCATCTCTGTTGATCAGATAAGTGGTATCGGTATTGCCAACCAAAGAGAGACGACAATTGTATGGGATAAAAAGACATCACAACCGATCTATAATGCGATCGTATGGCAAGATAGGCGTACAACAGAGATATGTGAGAATTTAAAAAACCAGGGGCTAGAGGACCTTTTTCGACAAAAAACAGGCCTTCTTTTAGACCCTTATTTTTCTGGTACCAAACTTAAGTGGATCTTAGATCATGTGCCGGGAGCGCTAGACCGTGCCCGCAGAGGGGAACTGGCTTTTGGCACAGTCGATTCATGGCTTGTATGGAAGCTGACTGCAGGACAGGCTCATGTTACAGATGCCACTAACGCTTCGCGCACGCTGATGTATAATCTTCACACGGGAGACTGGGATGACCAGCTACTGGAGATGTTAAACGTGCCTAAAAAGATGCTACCCAAAATTTGTGATTCTAGCGGGGTATGTGGACAGAGTGCTAAGAGCATTTTTTCGAAGTCTTTACCGATTTGTGGGATAGCAGGGGATCAACAAGCTTCTTTAGTGGGTCAGGCTTGTTGTGAAATAGGTATGGTAAAAAATACGTATGGCACAGGCTGTTTTATGCTCATGAATACAGGTGAGGTTCCTGTATTTTCTAAAAATAATCTTCTTACAACGGTCGCTTATAAGATCAATGGCAAAACAACCTATGCCTTAGAAGGAAGTGTCTTTATTGCAGGGGCTGTGGTCCAGTGGCTTAGAGATGGGTTGGGTATTATCAAAAAAGCCTCTGATGTCGAAGCTTTAGCTTTAACCACAACGGATAGTAATGGTGTGTTTTTTGTGCCAGCCTTTACAGGTCTTGGCGCACCCTACTGGAATCCGTATACAAGAGGGACGATGTTTGGGTTAACACGAGGAACCACATCGGCACACATCGCTCGAGCCTCTCTCGAAAGTATAGCCTATCAGGTGGTAGATGTCATTCGGGCTATGGAGTCAGATTCTCAGATCAAGATTAAAGAATTAAGAGTGGATGGAGGAGCGGTCTCAAATAATCTTCTCATGCAATACCAAGCAGATCTTTTGCAGACCTCGGTGATGAGACCGCGTATGACAGAGCTCACGGCGATAGGAGCGGCCTATCTTGCAGGACTTTCCTTAGGATTTTGGAAAAATATAGAAGATCTGCAACATCACTTTAGGCTCGATCAGGAGTTTATGCCTGAAAAAACTCCTGCCGAATCAGAAAGGCTCTATCATCGATGGCTGAAAGCTGTTGAAATTTCTCAGGGATGGCAAGAGGCTGGTTTATGAACAGAGAAAAAAATATCCAAGAAATCCAAGACTACCCAGACTCTTGGGATGTCATCATCATTGGTGGTGGAGCAACAGGTCTTGGATCGGCAGTCGATAGCGCCTCAAGAGGTTTTAAGACGCTACTCATTGAGCAGTCAGATTTTGCTAAAGGCACCTCAAGCCGTAGTACAAAGCTGATTCATGGGGGTCTTCGCTATTTGCAACAGGGTAATATTTCTCTTGTCATGGAAGCTTTGAGAGAGCGAGGGCTTCTTTGTAATAACGCCCCCCATCTGGTTCACCATACACCTTTTCTTGTTCCCAGTTATCACTTTTGGGAAGGGCCTTTTTATGGAATAGGCGTTAAGGTTTACGATCTGCTTGCGGGATCACTCGGTCTTGAGCCGTCAAAGAGTCTATCGCGTAAGGCAACATTGAAAGCTCTCCCTAATTTAGAGCCAGAGGGGTTGCGTGGAGGCATTATTTATTATGATGGCCAGTTTGATGATGCAAGGCTGGCCATTACGCTTGCCAGAACCTTTTCCTCTCTTGGTGGCACAGCTATTAATTACATGAAGGTTACCTCCCTGATAAAAAAAAAGGGGATCTGTGTAGGAGTGAAGGTCAAAGACACCGAATCCAAGCAGTCCTATCAGTTATTTGGTAAAGTCGTGATCAATGCAACAGGGGTGTTTAGCGATAGAATTCGGTCGATGGATGACCCGGAGGCTCCTGCTCTTATCACTCCCAGTCAAGGGATTCATCTTGTCTTGCCTCAGCGCTTTCAGCCTGGTAAAACAGCACTTTTGATCCCTCATACAGAAGATGGCAGGGTCTTGTTTATGGTCCCTTGGCATGATAGGCTCCTTGTTGGCACAACCGACACTCCTGTGAAAACACCCTCTCTTGAGCCTAAAGCAAAAAAAAGTGAGATCGCCTTTGTATTAAAGCATGCGAGCAAGTATCTGGCGCAGCCACCGCAAGAGTCGGATGTTCTGAGTGTATTTGCTGGATTGCGCCCTCTGATTAAGCATAAAGAGGGCAGTCCCACAGCATCTTTGTCTCGAGACCATACTCTGATCGTATCCCATTCTGGCCTCATCTCAATTGCAGGAGGTAAATGGACAACCTATCGTAAAATGGGGGAAGATGTCATTAACCAGGCGATCCAGGTAGGTTCTTTACCGGAACGGGCCTGCATTACCAGAAATCTGCGGTTACATGGGTTTACTCAAGATACTCTTCCTTCAGATCCTTTGCTTTGTTATGGCAGTGAAGCGCGCTTGATTCAAGGGCTC
>CAMDPQ010000030.1 GCA_945905275.1 Chlamydia trachomatis | reverse complement strand
TCTACAATATAAAGACCCCCTTTCTCATCCTTGCACAAGATATCTACGATGCTTGTTTTCTGAGAGGCAATCTCTGGATTTTGCTCAGGCTTTAAAAACTCCACTTCTACGATAGGTTGCTTACTTCTAAAAACAAGAATGTCATTGAGGAAATGAATCAGAATGTCTTTATTCTTTTCTGTGCCAAAAATTTTTTTAAAGGCTACATCATTTGTCGGGTCTAGATATTTTGTGAGCATAGAAAGGTTTCCTTGAAAAACATCTATAATTATACCTGCAGATCTGGTCAGGTAGCAATATTTTTTTCATCAATAAGGGGGAAATGCAGCAAAGAACCTCGATTATTTACTCTTTACCCTTGCACTCAATTTTAGCCTGATGGTCGCAGGAAAATGGCGAGATATTCTCGTCGTTTAGTTTCTCATGCTTTGCTGCGATCTCTTCGTTAACGCTTATCGATCATAGGATTTGACAAGAAAAAAATTTATATAGAGTGGTCAATCCTTCATGCTTTTTGGTGATCAAAAACAAACGGTAAAACTATGAACTCTCTATCGTGTAACATTCTAGCAGTTCTTCTGCCTTTTTTCTGTATTATTTTCCAAACCCTCCTGGCAAAAAGCCCTGACCTTATTACTTGGAACTCTGTTATGTAGTGGCAAAAGGACTGTTTGCTCAGCCCTCAGGGCCATGGCACTGGATGTACCACCACCTATTGAATAGAACTGAATGGTCATCGCTTCAGGGAGACAAAATCTTATTTTTCATGTTGCCTGCCTTCATTTCTGGCAAGATCCCTTTGGTTCTGTTAGTTGAGGAGACATTAGAGCGCAGACGGGGTAAACAGATCAAAGTAAAAGGGTATTATCGAGATGCAGTGCGATCATCGCAGTCCCAAGTGGTTAAAGCGATGGGGTTAAAGTGGTCAGTGATGGCCCTCTCAATGAAGTTACCATTGATGTCGCGAGAGTTCGCTTTACCTTTTTTGAGTGTGTTAGAGCCTTCCAGAAAATGTGATGAAGCAAAGAAACTCCGGCGCAAGACATCATTAAAATGGAGAAGCCAGATGGTTTTACAGGTGCGTCTGTGGGGTAGGCAAAGCGCGCTCATTAATTCTCGTTGGTGACGGAGCATGCGCTGCAGGGTAGTTGGCATTAGAGTGTATCTGTTCTGGAGTGACTCTTGTTTCTCAATTGAAAATGAATACGGCCTTATTCGATTATCCTACCGAGAAGGAGCCTTGCCAGAGAGGTCCAACGGCTAAACAAGGGATTAAACTAATAATTTTTAAGCAGATGCTGACTAAGGAAGGATGGCCTTGGAAAGAAATGAAAGTCATTGGTTAGGGCGGAGGCAAACGGATAGCACGTGTGATTTCTAATACATGGATGCGGAGAGCGGATGGGTCAACTCCTATAGCCATTCGATGGGTTTTAGTGGTGGATCCCACAGGAAAACTGGATCCCTTGCCTCTTATGAGTGCAGATCCTCTCATGACACCGGAGCGTATGATTGAGTTGTTTGTGGATCGATGGGGCCTTGAAGTGACATTCGAGCAAACGGGAGAACATCTTAGAGTCGAAATTCAGCGACAATGGGCTGATGGGCCTATGCAGTTGTGTATGTCTGATGGCAGATCGATTGGGACAGGTAGATTTACTCAAAATAGGAGCAACGGCTTGCCACCAAAAAGAACACATCACATTCTCTGACATGTTGAGGGCCGTGCGGATGGTAATATGGAGAGATCATTTAATTTCCAGGAAGGCCAAAATCAACCCTTCCCTCGAAAATATAACTCCAGAAATAATTGGTTGGGTGGACGATATAGTGAGGAGGCTACTTCAGGCTGCTTGATCTAGTCTACTAAAAGTTGCAAAGTCGAGCTAGTTAATTTGACAGTGATATTGCAATCTTTTTCTAAGCACTCAGAACATAATCTAGCTCCCGGCTAGGTTCAAAGTCGGTAGCAGGCATGTACCCTAAAGTAGAATGAAGCCTTACAGATTGGGGACAGGTTTCTGCTGAAACATTCTAGCATCTAGATAGTTTTGAAGGATGAGGGTCGCAGACAAAGTATCGATGGCCTGAGCCCTTTGCTTGCGCGATTTATCATCTTCTTTCATGAGGCGCTCTGCCTGAGCAGATGTCAGCCGTTCATCCCAGAGGAAGAGGGGTAGCTGGAATTCTTCTTGTAAGAGCTTGGCAAATTTCTTCGCTTCCAGAGCCATCTCCCCTTCTTTGCCGCTCAGTAATAGGGGTAACCCAACGATCAGAGCTTCAAACGGACCACTGGGGTCCGTTTTGAGCTTGATGTTTTTAATGGCTTGTACGAGTTTTTTTTCAACAGGCATCACAAAGGCTGGGGAAACGATGATCTGTCTGGGGTCGCTCATCGCAACGCCGATCCGTGCTCTGCCATAATCAAATCCAAGGAGTCTTGCCACCGTATTTACCTGTTTTTTTGGTTTTCTATAGCTGCTGCAATAAAATCTTTAAACAGGGGGTGGGGCTGCGAGGGTTTTGATTTAAACTCGGGGTGGAACTGGACTCCGACCATCCAAGGATGGTCCTCTACTTCTACGATTTCACAGAGGTTGGCATTTTCCATGTACCCTGAGATCGTTAGCCCATTTTCTTCGCAGAGGTCTTTATAGAGATTATTAAATTCAAAGCGATGGCGATGACGCTCAGAAATAAGTACAGAGCCATAAGCGCTATGAGCCTTTGATCCTTCTTTAAGACGGCAGCTGTAGGCTCCAAGTCGCATGGTCCCTCCGAGATTCTGCACCCCTTTCTGCTCGCTCAGCAAAGAGATGATCGGGTTGGATGTCTGAGGGTCGACCTCGGTCGTATTGGCGTCTTTAAGGCCCAGCACATGCCTTGCAAACTCCACGCACATCACCTGCATACCGAGGCATAAGCCTAGGTAGGGGACTTTGTTTTCTCTGCAAAACTTGGCCGTCATGATTTTTCCCATCCAGCCTCTTTCACCGAATCCGCCAGGAACAAGATATCCATCACACCCTTTAATGACTTCTGTAATGCATCCGTGATCGAGAACTTTTTCCGCTTCAAACCGTTTAATTTCGATAGAGACATTATTGGCTAAAGCCCCATGGTAGAGGGATTCAAAGACTGACTTATACGCATCTTGATGCTGTAGGTATTTCCCTACGATACCAATGACTACTTTCCCTTTGGGGTTCAGTAGGGTCGTGAGCATTTTTTTCCATTCCGATAGGTCGATAGGTCCAAGGGGTATCTCTAGCAGATGCCCGATTTTTTCATCGAGACCCTGTTTATTGAGCATCAAAGGCACTTCGTAGATACTGTCTTGTACATTGGGTTCATCGATGACAGATTCTTTAGGGACACTACAGAAAAGACTGATTTTGTCTTTGATCTCTTCATCTAAGCTTTCATCGCAGCGGCATAAGATGATATCTGGGATGATGCCTATACCCCGAAGAATTTGTACGGAGTGCTGTGTAGGCTTTGTTTTTACTTCCCCTGCAGCGGTTAAAAAGGGAACATAAGTCAGGTGGATATTAACGCAGTCTCTTGGCCTTTCATATCGGAATTGTCGGATCGCTTCAAAAAAGGGAAGGGATTCAATATCGCCGACAGTGCCGCCGATCTCTACGATGACAACCTGTACGCCCGATTCCGATTTAGAGGCGTGTAAGATTCTTTGTTTAATTTCATCGGTCACATGGGGGATGACCTGAACAGTTTTTCCCAGGTAATCGCCTCTTCTCTCTTTTTTAATGACGGTATCATAAATCTGTCCAGAGGTGGCGTTAGAGGCTCTAGATAGGGCAGCATTGCTATAGCGGAAGTAGTGACCAAGATCTAGATCGGTTTCGGCACCATCATCCGTTACGTAGACTTCTCCATGCTGGAAAGGGTTCATTGTGCCCGGATCGACATTTAAATAAGGATCGAGTTTCAGCAAAGCTACCTTAATGCCACGACCCTCTAAGAGCATAGCGATAGAAGCAGATGTTAGGCCTTTGCCGAGAGAGGAAACAACTCCTCCACTAATGAAGATATATTTTGTTTTCATAAGAATCACGGGTGTTAGAATGTCAATCAAGCAATTTTAAGTTCCTAGGTCAAAAAGAGCAATCTTTAAAATAAAGGTCTTTTCTTCTCCTTATCTCTAGCAATCAGGAGATATAGGCCTTTTGTAGTCCACAGATGCTTAGTCGATTAAGAGATCTATTCCGGGGTTTTTTTCCTATAATCAACCAGGTTATTGCAAGTTCAGTTTTTCCCAGTGTGTTTTTATTTATGCGATGCAAGTACTTGATTGTTAATGGCTTTAACCTTTTTCAGAAATTAACCTTTTCTTTATAATTAGATAGGGTTTCTGGTGATATAATAGAGGTATAAAGAAAATATATTAATAGGTGCGCGTTTGATAAGCCCAGTCTCAAGTGGTCCTCCTCTAATAAATGAACCAGTTCAAGGGACTAGCCTTGGATCTACATTGGGTCGCGTTTGTTCCTCTGCGATGAAAAACATTCGTGCAGTTGGATGTATCTGTGCTGGGGTGTGGACATATTATATCAGTAACCCGTGTGGACGCAGGTGGGAGGCTGGATTTGGAAGCGAAACCACTGAGAAGGTTCAAACAATTTTCTATGGTAATCAAGTTAACATCACATCGGACGCTAAGGTGCCCCAGACGCCTGTTAGCAAACAAGCAAAACTGCTTTTGGATGCATACTTAAAAGCTTTTAATCTAGTAATTAAAGATAAATCTGTTGAGGGTTCAGTAATTAAAGATAAACCTGTTGAGGGTTCAGTCGAAGCCTCTTTACTAGTCTTTTTTTCTTTGGATAAAACTGAAATAGAAGTATTAAATGAATCTCTAGCAGGTGTGCTCGGAGGCACATGCCGTGAATCTAATATCTTCAACACGATTGATAAGGCCTTCGGCAAAGATCTTCTATCAGACACTCGCCTTTATAGTAAATTGGGGACAATGGCTATTAATCGAGAAGTGTCTACAGTCAAAGAGGAAATTAAACAATATCTTGCAGAAAAGAGGGGTGAGGTCTTTAAGGAAAACGGTTTTAGCGGGGTCTTGGAGGTTGAGGGAATGAAGTTTAACACAGAGCAGAAACCTTTTGGGGATTATCATCGCCCGAGTGAGTTAAAAAAAGGAGGCTGGGTTAATTCCCCTAGCTCAGCTGCTGGTAAGCCACATATGCAATCGATCAACATCAATCTCGTCGTAGAAACTTTCACCTGGGGGCGTTCCAATGTAGCTCCTAATGTAGAGCCTAATGTAGCTCATGTGGTTAGGGGGGGCTGCCCGTGTTCTCATGGGATCGTAAAGGATTTAGAGAAAGACTTTAATTCTCTTGAAAAAATATTAAATATTACTTCTCCTACGGGATTAGAGCAGTTTGATTATTATAAAAGGTGGACAGTAATACAAACAGGGATTGAAAAGAGTCCTCTCACGGATAAGCCTCTAGAGGTCTATACTAAGGTCAACAAGGCCGTACAATACTCGGTAGATCAAATGAAGCAACGAGTGGAAGCCGGTTTAACTACATATCCGTTAGAAGGTGGTGGCCTCATCGGAGGAAAGAACAAGGTTCATATTCATTCAGAGCAGAACTTGCTTAGCCCTAGTTATGGATGGTTCGGTATAGGAGGGAAGAATCCAGAAAAAACCATGCTGATTCAAGCGCAAATTGCTGCCGGTATAGTCCAAGATAAATACCAGATTGTAGAAAGAAAAGTAGTCAAAAAGACAGAAGGACAACCAGTCGAAGGCGAACAAAATAAAACAGTTACGCTAAAGATTATTCTTAAGCAAGCAAGTCTTAATGAATGGCAAGACAGTCTTGATGGTCATCAACAGGGAGTAAATCAATTAGCTTATAAAGGATTTAAGGAGTTAGAGCAAGTTGGTGATTTAGATCCGATCGAGATTCTGTTGGATAAAGGGGAAAAAGCGGAATATGGTTATGAAATCTGTAAGAAATTCCAGTGTATTGAGAATGAATTAGAGAAAGCTGGTTATACAGTGAGCCGGGGTGTTCACTGTAAGAGCGGTAAGGATCGTACCGGACTTTGGGTGATAGAACAGTTTATTGGCAGAGCCGGAAATGAAATTAAGGCAAGCGAGGCTGAGGTAGAATGGATTGGTGTAATAGAAACTGAACAACTGAAAACTGAACAACTGAAAACTGAACAACAAGTTATAAGGGATTGGATGCGAAAAGAAGGGGCTCTCACAAATGCTTTAGTCAATATCGGAGATCCACATCTAGCCTTTAACGCATATCAAAATTCATACTTGCGCAGCTTAGATGCAGTCTTTGATGTGCAAGCAACGGACCGGGGTAGTCATAAATCATAAATAAGCTACCCAAGTAGATGAAAAATAGCTCATTTTCTGATGCGGCTAGATCTTGGTTTCTATTTTGACAAAAGGATTCGAAAGGGGTATCTTGGATTTTTATACAAAATCTAAGGACCCCTTTTATGTTAGATGAGATAAGCCCTTTAGAGCAGGCTCTTGCCTCTTTGTCTTTATCACTTCCAGATATTTTACAAGATGTAGATCAAGTGGAGTTTGAGAAGGAAGAGGTGTGTGTTAGCACCTCTATTGCAGCGCTGTTTCCGCAACTTGGTCAAGCGTATCTGTTACAAGGCAGAAAGGGCAGGGGATCTCCTTCTCGAGCCATGAGAGTAGGTGTGGTCTTGTCAGGTGGACAGGCCAGCGGAGGGCATAATGTCATTGCTGGACTCTTCGATGCCCTTAAGGCTTTTGATCAACGTTCTGAGTTAATAGGCTTTTTACATGGCCCCTCAGGGGTTGTCGATGGCAGGTATAAGATTCTTTTGAAGGATCTGATTGCCCGATATAGAAACCAGGGGGGATTCGATCTGCTCGGATCGGGAAGAACGAAGATAGAAACCAAAGAGCAGCTGCAGGCAGCTTTATACCATGTAGAGGCATTACAGCTCGATGGTCTTGTCTTCATCGGTGGCGATGACTCCAATACCAACGCTGCGGTCCTTGCCGAGTATTTTTTAGCTAGAGAGTGCACAACGTGCGTCGTCGGCGTTCCCAAAACCATCGATGGAGATCTGCAAAACGCACATGTCCCCATCTCTTTTGGCTTTGATAGTGCCTGCAAGGTCTACGGGGAAATGATAGGTAATATCGCAAGAGATGCGCTGTCTGCACAAAAGTACTATCACTTCATTAAATTAATGGGCAGGTCTGCATCCCATATCACCTTAGAATGTGCTCTATCTACCCGGATCAACTGGGCCTTTATTGGAGAAGAGGTAGCAGACAAACAGATGACCTTTAAGCAGGTGATTGCAGAGGTGTGTGATATGATTTGTGAGCGTGCCTCTAGTGGTAAGGACTATGGGGTTCTATTGATTCCTGAAGGGCTTGTCGAGTTTATCCCGGAAATAAAGATGTTGATCGAAGAGCTCAACATCTGTCTTATCGGAAAAGCATCTGTCGATGTTCAGCAGATCCTGCGTGAGCTTAGCACCTCTGCTGCAGCGTGCTTTGCCTCTTTTCCTGAGTCGATTCAAAAACAAATGCTCCTTGGCAGAGATCCTCACGGCAATGTGCATCTATCGATGATTGAAACAGAAAAGCTCATCAGCCAGGCTGTGCATCAGGATCTTATGCTCCGCAAGGATGCAGGTCTTTATCAAGGGCAGTTTCAGGCGGTAGAACACTTTTTTGGCTATGAAGGACGTTGCGGCATGCCTTCACTTTTTGATGCGCACTACTGCCAGGCATTAGGGTATAGCGCGGCCCTGTTACTGCGTGCGGGTATGACAGGGTATATGTCGTTTGTATCTCAGCTGCATGAGCCTGTGGCTGATTGGCAGGTAGGAGGCGCTCCTTTCGTCAGTCTCATGGACCTAGAGCTTCGTCATGGCAAGCAGAAGCCTGTCATTAAAAAAACCCTTGTCGATCTTCAGGACAGACCTTTTCAATGCTATAAAGAGCACAGAGGAAGTTGGCGGTATGAAGATCTGTATCGTTATCCAGGACCTACTCAGTATTATGGACCTGAGACTATCTCATTATCGATTCCAATCACTATGAAATTACGTCAGCAATAGGTTATTTATAAAGAATTGGTTTTTTGTATTTTCTTTATTTAAGTCAGTCGCTATGGTGACAATTTGTGCTTATGAAAAATAAGGAGACTGCCACTATGTCCTCAAAACATCCCCCATTACGGGTGGAGGGACGATTTGTAAATCCTCATGCCAAAGCCATCCGTCGTAGTTTTTGGGATGCGATCCTTTGGAAAATGGGTTTTTATGATGAAGAGGCAGTCCCAGAGCCTCCTGCAGACTTTGTTTTCCCCATGCCTATACAGGCCGTTCAAGAGGCAGAGGCTACAGCGCAGTTCATCAACCATAGCACTTATTTAATAAAGTCTATGGGACTTACTTTTCTTACCGATCCGATCTGGGGGAGAAGATGTTCACCCCTCTCCTTTATAGGTCCTAAAAGGGAGGTAGAGACGCCGATCCCTTTGGAATCGATCGCAAAGGTAGATGTCGTTCTTATCAGCCATAATCATTATGACCATTTAGATAAACATACCGTGCAACGACTCCATGACCTGCATCCTGCGATCACTTGGTTTGTTCCTCTGGGTGTGAAAAAATGGTTTCAGTCAATGGGTATTGAAAGTGTTGTTGAACTGTCTTGGTGGGAAGATTTTTTGTGTAAGATCGGTGAAGAAAAAGGGATTACATTAAAAGTGACATCAACGCCTGCTCAGCATTTTTCAGGACGCACTCTTCGTGATTTTAACAAAACACTCTGGTGTGGGTGGGTGGTTGAAATGGGGCGACAAGAAATGGTGAAACGCTTTTATTTCGTCGGAGATACAGGGTATAATCCATATGATTTTAAAGCCGTAGGCAGGCACTGGGGGGCGATGGATTTAACTCTGATTCCAATCGGCTGTTATAGTCCTAGGGTGTTTATGGCTCCGATCCATACCGATCCGTTTGATGCTCTTATGATCCATAAAGAAGTAGGCTCTAAACTGAGTCTTGGCATGCACTGGGGCACCTTCCATTTGGCTGATGAAGGGGTGCTAACCCCCCCGTATCACCTGTTTTGTGAGATGAAAAAACAGTCCATAGATGTATCAACCTTTTTAGCGCCAATGCCAGGAGATCAAATTGCTTGGTGAGTTTGTGGGTCTTGTTATTCTTTCTCTGAAAACCCGGCTCTGGGAGTATGCAGAAGAGGGTAGAGTGCGTCGCCAGTTTTACTCTCATCGATCTTTTAAGCAAGTCGATCAATCCCTTAAAAAACTCTATCGCTTTCGATCCCCTTTTCAAATATCTAAACAATTTTTAGTAAGAAAGGGGATGGTCGATGTACATTGTTATGGTGAAACCCCTTTATCAACCCTTGATACGATGGCTAAAAAAGCAGGGCTGTCAAAGCAAGATCGCGTTCTAGAGCTCGGTTGTGGTAGGGGAAGGTCTTTATTTTTTTTGGCCTCTATGTATGGGTGTAGGGTCTCTGGGGTAGAATGGATCCCTGAATTCATCTTAAAAAGTTTCGATATAGCCAAGCGATATTCTGCCCTCCCTATATCTTTTTATTTGGCCGATATGTGTCGGTTTCCTTTAGACGGAGCGTCCGTCATTTATCTCTATGGCACCTGTCTTTCTGATGAGGTCATTGTATCCCTTGCAGAGAGAATGAAAAGATTGCCCTCCCATGTCAAAATTATCACAGTGAGTTATCCTCTGTCCGATTATCAGCCTGATTCTTTTACGATCATCGATCAGTTTTCAGCCTCATTTAATTGGGGTGTGGCCGATGTATTTATTCAAACCCCTAGCCCCTCAGCACCTTAGATAATCTGTAAAAAAAATATTTAATTAAATGCTCATTTTTCATTAACATACCCTTAATAAATTTTTTAATTAACCTTGAGGTGAAAAATGCTAGCATTAGCAGCAGGAGTCGCAACAACACGTGCATCAGCATCGTCCGCTGGTGATTGTTCTTGCAAGAAATGTATAGGTAATTTTGTGTTTAGCTCCGGTTATATAGCCTCTATGGCAGGGATAGGATGTGGGTTGCTTAACCTGAATACGACCATGGCAGGAATTAGCGCCGTCAATTGTATGGCTGGTGCTGCAGGACATTTTTTATGGTCACAGCTGGCAGGTATCGATGCTACAGGAGAAGTCAATGAGGCTGCTCAGGGAGCTCGTGCTGCTGCAGGCAGCATGCAAGAGGCGGCAAGTAGCGGAGCGCAGTTAGCTCTGAGGGTGTCTATGGCAGCACATAAAGTGGAAGAGGGAGCCGTCAAGATCCAGTCTGCTATTGGATCGGGGATGTCTAATGAAGTGGCATCTTCTGCTACAGAGATTCAAGTGTTTTCCCAAAGGCTCACCGTAGAAACACAGACTATGAAAGATCAGCTGCATTCGCTGAAGGGTGTTTTGAATCCTTTAATGATTATAGCCGAATCTTTGCGTAAAGAACTTCGTGAGATTCGAAGAGAATCAATTGTCGCAGCAGCAAGCATTAAGAAGCTCGATAGTATCGAACAAGAATTTAATACAGCAAGAATGCTTATGTCCGCAAATCTAGTCGAGCAAGCAGATGGTCTTAAAATGACGATCGATTCGTTTTCTGAGACTGCCGTTTGTACGTTAGGGATTCTTAAAGACAATAATCAGGTGTTATTAGACGTTCTGCGCGAAAAGAGTGAGGGTTTAACTCAAGCTCTTGCAGACTTAACACAAGTGACGGAGGTTGTAAGTTCCTCTCAACAGGCCAGAGAAGAGTTGATTAGACAGCTAGGATCACTTGAAGCGGAAAATCTCGCCCTGCAGCGAGAGATGCTCTCTGTGATCGAAAGGGTGACAGGTGAGAGAGAGGGTTGGAGACTTGGTAGTGAACAAAGTCAAAGCTATTTACAAAGTACAAAGGCATCGATCGAGGTAGGACAAGAGAAGATCGTTTCTTTTACAGAGAAGTTGCAAATGATTTTAGATCGTTTTCAAGCTCCTCCTGTAGCGTCTTTTATAGAGAGAGAGAGTGGATTATAAGATATGTTCATGATTGTTAGGAGGAATATATGGCGATTTTAGGGAATGTAGGTGTGGATGGGGGGGTGCCAGCACAGGCTATGGCAGGTAATACAGCCCCTGCCACTCCTTCGTCTTTGGTGGGACGTGGGGTAATGGACTGGACGCAGTCGATGATGATTGCAGGAGGTATCTTTGGTCTTGTTGGAGTTGCAGGCGCTGTGATGATTTCGAATACGGTCGCAAGTGTTGCCTTTGGGGCATGCGGCTTAATTTCTATTGCTGGTTTTTTTATTGCTCAGCGTGCGGCTGAGGCAATACAGATGCAAGACTCGATTAATCATTTGCATCAGCAGCAGACTTTTTTAATTGCGCAGACTAGTCAAATGGCTGCTGCCGAAAAAAGAATCAACAAAGAAAATGATAAACTGACGGCCATGGATAGTAGGTTAGAAGAGAAGTTGCTATCTTTAGAAGCCGATCGTATAAAAATTACGGATGCTTATCAAGATCTAGGTGAAGGGGCAAAAGCTGTTCGAGGGGCCAGTCAGGGTTTGCTTCAAAATCTGGATAAGCTTAAGGTGGCTACCCCTCAGTTAGAGTCTTATGTAGGATCATCTACCCGTAGCTTAGCAGAGTATCAAAAGGTGACAGGTGAGTTTTCACAGCATGTGAGTCGTTTAACTGGAACTGCTACACTAGTGGATCAGAAATTAAGCGAAATGCGTAAGTTATTTGATCCATTTACTAAATATGAGAATGGCAAGGTGCCTCAGTCTGATCTTACTGCATTACATGAGGCAAAAGAGTTCTCTGAGTCTGTAAAAGCGCAGCTCACTTTAGGAGTATCAGAACAAAGAGGATTCCTAACTCAATGTACAGGGCAGTTTTCACGCATGGATGAGTGCGTACTCTCCCTGGCTCGTATGCAGGGGGAGCTCGAGACGATCTCTGAGACTTTATCTGAGAGGGGACAGCAAATAGCTGCAGGGCATCTAGAAGGACAAAGAGAACAACAGGCGCTTACTGCTCTCATAGAGGTATTATCTCAAACCTGCGGAGCTCTTAATACAGGTCGGAGTTCTTTAGGAAGGCAGATTTCCGCTTTTCAGGAAGGTTCTGCGGCAATGGGTAGGCTTATAACTGAGACCGCTTCAGCTGCAGAGCAGAGCCTTACAAGAACCTCAGAGGATCTGATCGCAAAAGAAGCTAATTTGCTATTGTTAAAGAGGTCTTTAACCGCAAGGGAGACTGCGATTCAGTTGCAGACAACTTGGTTTGTCAATATCTGTGCCCCCGTTCTTGAGTTTTTTGATTTTTTTGGTTGCTTTAGATTGACCGAGAGTGAGTCCTCGTGATCTCCTTATAAAGAAAGTCAGTGATGTCTTTTTTAGTGCAACCGGTATGTCGAGATAAATGACCTCGCACACATGTTCAATCCTGTATTGGGGGATGGTATACTTTTCGTGAATCAACAGTTTGATTCACGAAATTTTTCTTTAGACCTTATCATCTTTGGTATGGCAGGGGTCAAATAAAGGAGGTATGCATAGACGGTGATAATAAAGAGGAGTCAAAAAGACTACTATGGGAAGTCCTCTATATCTCGTGAGTTTCCGCCGCAACAAATTCGATTCGGGCTACCAGATCATTGAATGGGTAGCATATACTAGGCTATAGTGAGAATGAACCGCTATATACGGTGCCGTAGATTGCCGCGGTGTAAGTGGGCGGGAGGTTATAAAGACTCTTCCTCTCCTACTTTATTATTTTTAAGGTATTCTATAACAGTTTGATAGGCAAGTACGCTGTCTTTGGATGGCCCAGCATTTCTCTTGCGTAGATTCCCTGTTTTATAAGAAAATTTACCTCGTTAAAAATAACACTACAAGGTGTATTCATGTGCACATATGTCATTCATGGATCTATAACATCATCGAGTCCTATAGTCAGAGGTATTTCTGACCTTTTCCCTACCTGTCGTCAAATCGCTCAAACCGTATTATGTGAGCCCCGCGAGAATATCCCAGAGACATATGATTGGTCGGAGAGGAAAATATGCCTACTATTTGGGTCTTCAGCAGTTATGATTGGATGTATTAAGTTTCCGCTGTTGGTATCTTGTTATCTACTGAACCTATTACTTGGGTGTTTTGCTATTTCCTCTCTAGCCTATCGGATCATTTCTCATCAGCTACAAGAAACAAATGAGGCGTCGCAGTTCCTAGATTCTTCAAGTATAGGACAGGAAGATCAAGCTGAGGTAGCTCGCCTTATGGAGCAATTTAGTCCCTTGTGGGATCCTTCGGATCGGGAATTCAACTTCTCAGAGTACCCTTTCAATCTAAGATCGTTTGGGCAGAAGCTTAGAGCTTATGCAGACAGATTTAATCCAGATGTTTGCTACGATAGGGGGCTGCATTTTGGATATATAGAAAAGTTTGATCTCAACCCGTCTGAAGCGCCCTGTATTTATGTCCGTGCAGATTTACATGGTGATCTCAAGAGTTTAATCGAAAATCTCAGAAGCTTGCAACAGTTCGAAATGGTAGACTCTGATTATCGATGTCTTCCTGGCATTCATCTAGTATTTCTTGGGGATTATTGCGATAGAGGTGCTTACGGTACACAGATCCTTGAGCTGCTTATGGCCTTAAAAATGGAAAATCCAAGCCAGGTGCATTTGATTCGAGGGAATCATGAAGATACTAGAATTAATCTAAACTATTCCTATACCGATCCAAGACTGCAAAGGGTTCTGTGGGATGGAGAATATAAAGAAGTTCTCTCAAGATTTTATGAATCTATGCCTCTTAGTGTTTACTTTAGTGTGCAAACAGGTGCTGCTCAAGAGTATGTACAGTTTACTCACGGCCTGTTTGAAGTAACGACCGATCCGGCACCCCTTTTAGATGCTCCCGCTTCCTATGCTGTGCTTCCGGTCTCCAAGAGCAGAATATTTAGTGATAGGGTATCTGCTATTGCAGCAGATGATGCATCCCCTATGGCAGAGGCTGCGCGCAGGCTGACTGTTCTTGTGCCTTCTGCATTAGGGGAGATTGCAGATACGATGACCGCTTATAATTGGGGTGATGTAACCGAAGGACCTTCTAGGTTGGATGATCTTGCCTCTCGTCAATATGCATTGAATGCGAAGGATATACGAGATTATTTAAGTCTGAGCAGTACCATTCATTATGTGGGCATGGTGCTGCGCGGGCATCAACATCTACATCAACATTTACAAGAAGAGAATGGGGAGGGAGTTATTGTAACGACGCTGCCTGTTGGCATGGATTCCCCTTATAAGGACCATCTGCCCTTTTCTGAACAGCCTGATCGTGCCTATATCATGGGACCAGAGGTGAAGATTGGGGAATGGAAAAAGCATGCTTTATTAAGATATTCCGGTGAAGAGATGAGTGAGATTACCGAAGGGTTTCCGTTGAGGAGTGATCTTATATAAAGGAACTCCGCAACAACATGACACATCTTACCATATAGAGGAGGGTTTATCGCAGATTTCTCCCTTGTGAAGAATGTCCAAGGGCGCGATAGGCCTCTTCTGTCGGTAATAGGTCAAAACTTTTTTGGAGATCGGCTCGCCCATTCATTCTAAGCCGTTGTTTCAGTAAACCCCTTTGCAAGTAATACTCAAAGTAGTTGGGGTTTTTCTCGATTGCTTTGTCAAAGGCCGTTAATGCCTGTTGATACTTATTTTGCATGACAAGGGCTTTTCCCTGGAGATTATAGAAATGTCCTTCTTGTGGCTCAATATCGATAGCAATTTGCGCTTGTTTCAGAGCCGCTTCTGGATCCTTGCGATATAAAAATTTATACCCTCGTTCCATAGCATCATAAGCGCCCGCTGTTTTTTTTAAGCGCCTGATCTCTTTTTTATATTCCTTGTCTCCCATATAGCCCCCTTGCGGGTACTGCTCTACGGTCATCTCATTGGCCTCTACCCTCTCCTCTGATGGTGGGTGAGTGGCAAAGAGTCCATCAAGCCACTGCTTATCTCTTTGTTGATCGAGCCTTACAAACATTTGCTGTAATGTGATTGCCGCTGCAGGATCATACCCTGCTTTTTCCATGTACTTAATTCCATATTTATCTGCTTCGAGCTCAGCTGACCTGCTGTATTTTGTCGTAATAAGACCGGCCCCTACATTAGCTCCTTGCATGATAGCTCCTTGATAAGATGATCCATCGATTGCGCTCGACAGTCCCATCATCCCTGTTTGCAAAAGAGCAGCCCTTTGCATCGCTTGGGCCCCATGACGGGCTGCGCTATGGACGATTTCATGGGCTAGCACTGCAGCAAGTTCTGCTTCGCTTGCCAGCTGGGTAAGCAGTCCTAAGTTAATAGAAATCTTGCCTCCCGGCAGAGCCCATGCATTAGGGATTGTATTGTCGAGTACAGTAAATTCATAGGGCAGATGGGGTCTGTCAGAGACCGCTGCTAATTTTTGTCCTACCTGGTTTATATACTGATTGATTTTGGGGTTAGCGACATATTCTCCACCCTCGGCCTGTATAAGGTAAGAGTAATACTCTTGCCCTATTTGAATCTCTTTTTGTTCCGAGACTAGTTGCATCTCTTTTTTACCGGTCACTGGATTGACTCCACATCCAACACAAGAAAGCACGAGGATCAGTAACGAAACAGCGGTAACAGCTTGCTGTTGAAACATAGAGACACCCTCATTCTAGTTGTAAAATTTTATCTATATCGTAAGACTTAATTTTATTAAGAGATGTAAATTGCCTTTTTTCATTTTTTATAATAGATGAAAAAGGGGGTAAGGGGGATTTCAAGGATTTTTTTATTGAATAGAGCCCCTTTGAGTGGTATTCTCTATCCTTAATTAATAGGTAATCATCTGATAATAAATGAATGCAAATATCAATGAATAAACCTTAGGTATCCCCATTGTTCTATCGGATATAGAAATAGAGGTTAATGTGAAGCTGGAGTTTCTGGGTCTTGATCGTGTCGCTAAAAAAACAAGGGCAGCTTTTTTATGGACGAGCTTACTAAAAACACCCTTTTGGAGCCTTTACGGTCTCCTTATTTTTATTCTATATAAAGATTTACATGCTTCCCATTTACAGGTAGCGGTTTTTCTAGCTCTCAAGCCCATTGTTTCTCTGATCTCTATTTATTGGAGCTCTTTTATTAAAGAAAGGACCGATCGCCTCAAGTCCAATATCATCGCTGGCGCGATCCTTGCTTATTTCCCTTTTTTCTTTTTTCCGTTCGTGGATACCCCCTGGTTTTTTATTGCCTCAGCGGCTTTGTATCTTACGCTCAAGAGGGGTGTCATCCCTGCTTGGATGGAGATTTTAAAGTTAAACATCCAAGACGCATCGAGGGAAAAGGTGTTTGCCTACGGATCTGCTGTATCTCATATAGGAGGGATCCTGCTTCCTATATGGATTGGAGATTTACTGGATGTTCATCCAGGGATTTGGCGGTGGCTTTTTCCTGCATGTGGACTCTTTGGGCTGCTTAGCATTTTTTTTCAGCTCAAGATCCCCATACTTCATCAGTCTATTCCTTCGAGCACCCTACCTTTTTCTTTAAAGGCCACCCTTATCGATCCCTGGAAAAACGGCTGGAAATTATGCACCACCCGATGGGATTTTAGGCAGTTTCAAGTAGGCTTTTTTTTAGGGGGCATGGGGCTGATGATTATGCAGCCAGCCCTTCCTAAGTTCTTTTTTGATTCTCTACACCTGTCTTATGCCGAGCTGGCTATTGCGTTATCGGCTTGCAAGGGGATTGGATTTACCATGACGACAAGATCTTGGTCGCGTCTGATGCAGAAAGTGAATATTTTTCGTTTTAGCTCTTGGGTCACAGCTCTTGCAGCCCTATTTCCTTTGATCTTGTTACTTTCCTATTTTCAGGTGTTTTTTTTATATGCTGCCTATTTGATCTATGGGGTGATGCAAGCGGGGAGTGAGCTTAGTTGGCATCTGTCTGGTCCTATATTTTCTAAAAAAGAAGATAGCTCGATTTTTAGTAGTGTCAATCTGGCCACAGTAGGGCTGCGCGGGTGTATAGCGCCTTTATTGGGTTCTGTTTTATGTTCGAGCTTTAGCGCCCCGCTCGTGCTGTGTCTGTGTTTTATTTTTTGCCTTCTTGCCACATGGCAAATGGGCCGTACAGCGTCTATCGTCGAAACGCAAGAACCTGTACAAGGATCATGAATAAGAAGAAATTATCCTTGCTGCCAGTGAGTCTCGGAGATTATACTCCCTGTTTTTCAATCCTACGGATAGATCTATGAACCAGTATAAGTCCTTATTTACTCCCACACGTTATCTCACAAGAGAAGTAAAAGTCGGTAAAGTAGGTGTCGGTGGGGGCAACCCTGTCCGTATCCAGTCGATGACTACATCTAGCACACGAGATGTAGAAGCAACCATCGATCAAGTCATCCGTCTTGTAGATGCAGGCTGTGAAATGGTTCGTATAACTGTCCAGGGGATGAAAGAGGCGGATAGTTGTGAGCTGATCAAAAATGGCCTAGTCCAAAGGGGGTATGATGTTCCTTTGATCGCGGATATCCATTTTTATCCTCCTGCTGCCATGAGAGTACTGGATTTTGTCGATAAAGTCAGAATCAACCCTGGTAATTTCCTTGATAAAAGAGCGCAGTTTAAAGTCATTACATATGATGATATCACCTACCTTGCCGAGATCGCTAAAATAGAAGAGGGATTTAGCCCTCTGATAGAAAAGTGTAAAAAGCAGAAAAAAGCGTTACGCATCGGTACGAATCACGGCTCTTTGTCGGATAGAATTATGAATCGTTATGGTGATACCCCAAGCGGTATGGTCGAGTCCGCGCTCGAATTTGCCCGTATAGCTCGCTCTCTTGATTTTCACGATATGATCTTTTCTATGAAAGCAAGTAATCCGAAGGTGATGATTGCTGCATACCGCCTCCTTGCCAAGCAGATGCAGGCACTTGATTGGGACTATCCTTTTCATCTGGGTGTAACAGAGGCTGGTGAAGGGGAAGATGGTCGGGTGAAGTCGGCCATCGGTATCGGGACCCTTCTGCTCGAGGGAATCGGTGATACCATTCGTGTGTCTCTGACAGAGGACCCATGGCATGAGATCGACCCTTGCCGCAGGCTGATTCAGTGCACATCATCACCTGCCCAAACAACCTCTATAGCCTCTCGTCTTTGCAGCATAGAGGCTCCTCTGCATCCTCAGGGATCGGTGCTTTTACGGATGTCTGGTCAGGATCTGTTGCAAGAGGATCTATTTGAAAAGCTGTCCTTTTCCCAGCAGTTTGGTCGTTTTAAAAAAGGAGCAATCACCCCAGATATTCTTTTATTGGATCACCTTCCCTCCTGTGAGCAGGGGCTGGCCCGTCTCAAACAGTGTCAGAGAGAAGGGCTCTCTATCTTTTATCAAGAAACGAAGCTTGCCTCGGGGGTTATACTCTATAAACAGCTGGAAGGTACTTTATATGCTGCGGAGATCGATGCAGTTGATGTAATAGAGGAGATCAAAGATATGCCTTTGGCCTTTTTGCTCTTTGCACCGAGAGTTGAGGTTGTAGGACAAACGCGCGATCTTTATCGCGTGCTTTGTCAGAAGAAGGTGGCTGTACCTTTGATTCTCAGCTTTGTTTATGTAGCAGAATATGCGGATGTGCTCATTCGAGCCTCTGCAGAATGTGGATCTCTTTTGATCGATGGGATAGGCGAGGGGGTGGCTCTTACTTCTTCTTTGCCTTATGAACAGGTTCTTTCTTTCAGTTTCACCTTGCTGCAAGCCGCAAGGCTCAGGACAGTCAAGACGGAATTTATTTCTTGTCCAGGCTGCGGTAGGACTTTATTTGAGCTTCAGGGCGTATCGAAAAGAATCCGTGAAAAGACCTCTCATTTGCCTGGTGTCAAAATTGCGATTATGGGTTGTATCGTTAATGGTCCCGGAGAGATGGCCGATGCCGATTTTGGCTACGTTGGATCAAGACCTGGCAAAATCGATTTATATGTCGGTAAACAATGCGTAGAAAAAAACATCCCTTTTGAAGATGCCGACCAGCGGTTAATAGATTTGATTAAGCAGCATGGCAGATGGGTAGAGCCTCCATCTGTCTTTATTTAGGTTCTAGTCCTTACTCAAATGAAGCTAAGGAATGGACCTGAGACTCTGGTTGACGCTCCTACATTCTGAGGGTTGCAGCAAGTGCGATGGCAGCGTTAAGGGCGGTTGTATGGTCCCTCAGGATTGGAGCCAACACCGCCGTCATTATTTTTCGTAATGAACCGACTTAAAACCCTCCTACTTACGACTAGTTCGTGTGTATTAGATTGGTTCTTGAAGTGATTCACTAGCTCTTGATTCATTTTCAAGCAGAGAGATTCCCCGTCAGCATCTTTTAGTTGAGGCTTATTCACGAGATATGCCCTCAGCACAAGTCCATAAAAAGCAGGGGTTCGGGCTTTAAATGCGATCTCTGGTGTAAGGATAGCCTTGGCCCAAGAGCCCAATTACTTGAAAAGGTGTTTCTCCGTTAAAAAACTTTGTTGTTGCTGTCCGCTGGTAGGCAAAGAATTGTCATATTCTATCGTAAAAAGATTTCTTGGAGTTACCTCCGTAGAGACAGGTGTATTGGGTAAGATGGGTTTAATTGTAACGGGTTGCGGACTAGGTGTTCTAGATGCGGATGAACTCGCAGAAGAAGCAGTGATCCCTGCTTCCGATGATCCTCGACTCCCTAGAGAATAGCTCCTATTTAACTCTGCTAGAAACACTTTATTACTAATTTCCTCTACACTACTAGATCTACCTACCCTAGTCTCAGGTGTAGTCGATCGAGAGCCTCCTAAGGGTCTTGATCTAATGTTCATATTTTTAACCTACCTTGCATATGCTTTGTGATAATTGTTGCGCAATCTGATTGTTAAATTATTATTAATTGATGTTTGTAATTAACTTAATTACTTTATTTTTAAGTTCTTACATTAAATGTTACTTTTAATATTAACATTTAAATACTATTATAGTAGTATGAAGTTAGGGCGGGATATAGCCTAGCGATGGCGATGGCTCCATATCCTTACAAGCTTATAAGTCCTGTATTGAGAGATATACGGACTTATAGGTGCCCCTTCCTTTTAGGCGATTTAACGTGTTTAAGAAGAATTTAGGTTGTTTTAGGTGCTATAGTGATCGAGGGTTTTGTGAATGTTGCAACGACTATAGCGTAAGAGTGATGTTCTTCTTAAAGATCTCATGGTATCAAAGCCTCTTATAGAGGTTC
>CAMDPQ010000029.1 GCA_945905275.1 Chlamydia trachomatis | reverse complement strand
TTGGGATATTTGCTTTTGATATAAGTGATTAGTTCTTCTACGACAACAGATGCCGTTTGTAACTTATGGTCTTCTGCCGAGATCCTGCAATATGAAATCATGAGATACTCCCTACAGCAAAGTATCGCTTCTAAAAACAAATAGCGGTCTTCATCATTTTTAGACGGAAGATAACCCCCCTTTTTAATTGCACCTACATCAGACATCAATAAACGGATCTCTTGTCGAGGAAAGCTTCCTTCATCCATGCCCAGCAAATAAATAACCTTAGAAGGAATCATGCCACCTATTTTCAAAGGAGCAAAGGTGATAGCCTGCAGCAAAGAATTTTGATATGTGGTTTTTTTGGTCATCAAAAGCGATTGGAGGATCCTTTTAAAGCTCTCGATGGCAAAGGGTGTCTGCATCTGGCCTGCCGCTCCACCAATCTTTTGACATTCCTGGATGAAGGAGTTTTCCTTTTCACACACAAAATAGCGTTGCAGCATCTCCTGTAAATAACAGATCCCCTCTGCGAAGCTTACCTGTAGATGCTCCATTTTTTTTATGTCTTGATAGAGACTTTCCATAACGGTGATAACCTGGCCTAAAAATTCGCTCTCACTCCAATCGATAGAGTACGATGGCCAAGGAAAATCAAAGCCCTCTGATCCTTCAGACTCTGTCCGAGAAAATACCAGTCCCGCTAAAAGCCGTTTTAATCCATATATCCAGGTGCCGCACTCAGAAGGGTCTTCTATGGTCCCAACCGTTTTAGATAAAATATCGATTCTATTTTGTTTATTAACTCCCCATTGAATAGATACCTTTTCTACCCACCTAGAAAGTTTTACAACCTCTTCTTGTTTCCACCCTTGCTTATGAAGAAAAGGGGTAAAAGAAAATAGCTCTATAACCACAGAAGGCTCAAACCTCTTTTCTATAAGAGACAGTAAGTGGGCAATGGCGGATAACAGGTCTTCTTGACTTTTTTCCCGACTCTCTATGACCTTATAATCGATCGAGGACAGAGCCAATACTTGATGTATATAGGGAATGTAGTCATCAAGGTGAGGAGATAGAATCAAAATGTCTTTTGGTTCTATCGAATGATTAGAGGCCATAATCTGCTGGACCTTTTCCAAGAAAACTTCCACCTCTCTCATTTTAGAAGTACACCCATGGATTTCCAAAGAACCATCATGATCCCTGAGAGACTCTTCATATTCACCTTGCCCTAAATGTAAAAAATCATTTTGGACCCTTGCTAAAAGAGTATTAGCCTGATACGGGGAATAAAACTCTTCGATATAAGGCTCTATGTGCCCTAGCTGCCTGATAAATTCTCTACCCAGTTTCCCCCAATTACCTAATAAGGGGTTACTTTCTCTCAGATAAAAATCAAGCTGCTTACGTACTTTTAAACGGATTTTTTTTCCTTCCAATACTTTCTGGAGAAAAACCCTTTCTTGATCGCTATAGAGATCTTCCCAAAAAAACTCAGAAGGGGATAGCAGATAAGCGGACACCTCTGTTTTTTGAAAGAATTGCAAATAGACAGAAGGAAGATAAGAAAAGCCGAACAGGGAGATCTTCTCCATACAAGGGGTTGCATAACGCAAGATCCTTTCTGGATAAGACCAGAGGGGGTTATTGGAAAAAAGAGATTGCCAGATCCTTTGTTGCCATCCTTGCTGTGCAGCCCATTCCTCTATCACTGTCATAGGCTGCAATCCCAGAATAGAAAAAAAACGGGACATCTCTTGTGACAGGGATAAGATTTTTCTTCTTAGAGGCTGGGAAATCACCGCTTCTTTTTTTCCAAGGTATTCATAAAGCAGGGCGTAAGCAGGATCGATCCGATCCGATAGATACAGATCGACGAGTATCGACTCGATACCAACCGATAAATCAAGCCCTGTAGGGAAATAAAAGGGATCTTTTTTCTTTTCTTTTTTTGTCAGCTCATGCAAAGCCTCAGGCAATGTAACAATCTCGAGTCCAAACGCAATTTTGGCATGAGATCTCAGCGCAAACTGTTGATAAAGATAGGTTTTGATTCTCCCATCAGGCACGACAATAAACCGTCTTTGAATAGGTTGTCCGAAAGAAAATAATTGTTCCTGCAAAAGGTCTGCCAACCTCTCGAGCTTATTACTAAAAAATACAAAAAAAGTCTGTTTTTTCATCTCTTATGATGCATCCTTTTTCTCTAAGTGCTACTGTCCAATTAAAAAACCATTATACTATGAAAAATCATTTTCTAAAGTCTATCGATAAGTTTTTTTTCCATTTACCTAAATTATTTGTAAAAAAGAAAAAACAACCACATTCTTTATTATGGCTTAATATTACCCAGTTTTTTGGAGTCATTAATGATAATTTATATAAATTACTTCTTATTTTCCTTTTCATCGATATTTTAGGTCTTGATCAAGCATCTTCGATTCTTTCGGCCGCAGGCATCATCTATGTACTCCCTTTCCTACTATTTTCCTCTTCTGCAGGAATTCTGGCTGATCGAGTTAGCAAACAAAAAATTATCTGCATCTTAAAGGGCTTTGAAGTCTTCATAACCGCCCTTGTGGTCGTTGGGTTTTACTATAAAAGTCTGTGGGGATGCTATGCTCTGCTCTTTTTTTTAGCAGCCCATAGCGCTCTATTTGGCCCTTCAAAGTATGGCATTATTTCAGAACTTGTAGAAAAAGACTCTATTACTAAAGCCAATGGTCTCATCACTTCTTTTACTTATATTGCCATGATTGTTGGGACTTTTTTAGCTTCCTTCCTCACAGATATTACTCATAAAGACTTTCTTTTGACCTCCTGCGGCTGCTTTATCATAGCCGTACTGGGGTTTATCAGCAGCTTCTTCATTGAAAAAACACCTGCTCAAGGGTCGAGTAAAAAAGTGAGCTTCCTGTTTCTACGCGAAATCTATGGAACGCTCCAATTTTGCAAAGGAATTGTGCATTTGAGACTGGCTATTTTTGGATCTGCCTTTTTTCTCTTTATAGGCGCTTTTGCTCAACTAAATATTATTCCTTTTGCTATGGAGTCTCTCCACTTTTCAGAAATCGCTGGAGGTTATCTTTTTCTAGTTTTAGCAATAGGTATTGCAATAGGGTCTTATCTTTGCGGCAGATCGATGAAATCCAAGATCCATCTGGGGATCTCTTGTCTTGCAGGGCTTGGCTTATCGCTGTCTTTGATTCTACTTACAGACGCCTCTTTTTCACTGACTGCAACAGTGATCATGCTCATTGTGCTCGGTATGGCAGGAGGTGCCTTTGTAATTCCTTTCGATTCCTTTATTCAAATCAATAGTCCTATCGAAAAAAGAGGTCAGGTTATTGCAGCAACAAATTTCCTGAGCTTTATTGGGGTATTACTGGCCTCTATCACCCTTTTTCTTTTAAATAACCTCCTCGATCTTTCCCCTGCATGGAGCTTTAGGATGATGGGTATTTTAACCTTGATTACCACATCGATTTTCACATGCATACTTTTTAAAACTATCATCCTTCCTATTTCAAAAAAGTTCCTCTGCCGTTTATATAAAGTGCGGATTGCAAATCCCAACAGCCTCAATGAAAAACAATGCCTCTACATCTTAGAAAACGCGACACTGCTAAAAGTCCTTTTATTGATCTGTATCATCTCGGATATCCACATAATAGCCCCTAAAACCCATAAAAAGCCATTCTGGTATCACTGGATCCCTTCGATCGAAGAAATGGAGTATTGTATCGATCAAGAAAAGCTATTAGAAAACGCAAAAAAACGACTCGCTCATCACAGGCACCCCTGCCTTATAGTAAGCGAGGAGTTTTTTTATCGAACGGAGCCCCACTTCTCTATTAATACATTTTTTATGAAAAAACCGATTAAACTGATCAAGATCTCGAAAAATAAAGAAAAGGATACCGAGATTTCAATTCAGGAAATCTCTTAAACGTAGATCTCAATCTACTATAAAACCCTATTAGCTATATTATTCTGTTTTAACAAATGGATGAAAGGAATAAAATTCCCTTAAAATTTGAAAAGATGGATGATCAAATGTTTTTTACGGGAATCCAAATCGAAGGGCAGTCCATTCGGATGGCCAAACTGCGACAAGAGAAAAAACGGATCACCCTTGAATTACTAAGAACACTCCACTCTCCTACAGTAGAACCACTCAATGCACCGGACCAAGAACGGGAAGCTACCTTGTGCAAAGAAGGGCAGATCATCACAGGTCTTGGATCACACGAAGTCTTTCTACGCACTATTCATCTCCCCCTAATAGATACAAAAAAAATCCTAGCAGCACTACCCTTTCAAATCGAAGAACTCCTTCCCTTTCCCACCCATGATGCGTTTATTGCTCCTATCATTTCGAAAAATACAGAAACTGGAAATTCATCCGTTCAGGTCATTGCTGCTCAGAAAAAAACTATTAAATCCCATTTAGAGAATTGTACGCTCCATCGTATTGATCCTGACATCATCTCCTGTGGACCTATAGCTCTTACTCGCTTTTTCTCCTTTTTTTATCCCCATCTTCACAATGCAGTCCTTTTTCATATAGAAGCCGAAAGTAGCTGCGGGATTCTTATCATAGGGGGGGAATTACAGATGTCCTATCCGTTTTTTATAGGAATCAATCCGATGATGCGAGCTCTTGCTAAAGACTTTCCTGATTTAGAAGAAGAGGGTATTTTAGAAAAAGCTGTATCTGTAAACCTTTTGGCAGTATCTGCGACTTACATGCCTCATCTATTCGAGATCCTTTTAACTCTGCGAAAAGAGATCGACCGGATCCTCTCTTTTTTTCAAATAAAATCGGAGAAAGCACTATTATCTCACGTGATCTTAACCGGAAACCTTTCTTGCTTTCCCCGATTGCATGATTTTTTTACTTCGTCCCTTTCTCAAGAATGGGAGTTATTATCGGGGCCAAGCATGGACTCCTATGACGCCTATACCCTTACCTCCTACGCAGTTCCCATAGGCCTGGCCTTAGATGCTGGCCGATCCGATATTACTTCTTTACAGCTTAGACAAAATGAATTTCGCTCACAAAAGAATTTGCAAAAAAGAATCCGGTCCTTGCTGACCTATACCGGGGTATGTGCTCTTCTTGCTTGTACAGCATTCTGCATGGCAAGCTTTATGCATAAAAAAGAAGAAAAAGCTCTACAGACGTTATGCTCTACCTATTTTCCTGAAAAAAGCAGTTTGCCAAGCCTTGAACTACAGATCGGCAGTATGGAGAAAAAAATCGGCAAACAAAAAAAATCATCTCCTTTTGTCCTGGCTATTCCTTCCGTCTCTGAAGTGCTTGCCTGGTTGAGCACCCACCCTATACTTCATGGAACCTCAGATTCCTTCATGAACATAGATCTCATAGATATTCGATATATCAAATACCAAATCACTAAACACCCTAAACTGAGCAGCCCGAATATCTTGCCTGTAGGTAAAGTCGATTTAGAATTTACCTGCTCTTCATCCAGAATGGTCAGAGAATTCCATGACTCTCTATTAAAGGGGGATCTGATTGTAGATCCAAAAAAAGAAATTACCTGGGATGTCAAAGAATCGGTCTATAGGACAAGCTTTTTTCTAAGAGCTAAAGGAAATGGATTATGAAAAAGAAAATCGAGTCCAAAGATTGGCAGGGTATGATCCTCCATGAAGCCCTTTTGTATGCTGTGCTTTTTGTCGGACTGCTTCCCTTATTTTGGATTACTTACTATTTTTATGAAAAAAGATGCCATCTTACGAATCTTGCTATACGCCTTGAGTCTGCACACCAAAGATCTCATCTATCGACAATCAAAAAAAACACCGAAGAGCGTATTCTTCAAAATATGAAGGGCGCTGACCCCTATTATCTCGATAAATATGTGGAATCCCTATCTTTTTTAGAGGCGGAATGTAAAAAATGGGAAAGGCTTTCTTCATTAACCCAGCTGGCTCCTGCTATAGAAAAAAGGCTTAATTTCTTACATAGCAATAAAAATACCCTCTCTTTTGCAGAGGGGGCCATTGTGCAGGAAGGTCTTTTCAGAGAAGTAGAGGAAAAACAAAAACATCCTGTAGAAATAAATGAAGAAGATCTTAAAAAAATCATCTGTGTATTAGAAGGTGTAGATATTTCTCCGTATCTTTCTCCAGAAAAACATCCTCAATTTATTGTTAAACAGTTTGATCTAACAAAAAAAACGGATGAGGATAGTAAAGAGAAAGTCTTTATTCTCTCCATGCAACTCTTAAAACGTGAATTTACAAGCCCCTCTAATCCATGAAAAATATTCTAACCTATACTATGTGCATAGCCCTATTATGCAATTGCTCGAAGCAAGCCCCTAGTGACGATACAATTATCAGCATGCAACTAGTCGATAGAAATGGGTTCACAGAAACCATTAGCTCTCAAGATAGAATAGAAAAATATCAACACACCAACTTTCTAGAGCCCCAACCTTTTCAAAAGGTGGTACGTGTATACGGAAAAAGCCCTGAAGGAAAAAGTCATTCTATCCTTACTGCCTACCACCCCAACGGACATATTTGGCAATCTCTTGATGTAGTGGATGGAAGGGCGCATGGAGACTATCGAGAATGGCATAGCAATGGGCATATAAAAATGCATTTACAGGTGATCGAAGGCTTTGCCGATCTTCAAGAAGGTTCCCAGCGCACTTGGGTTTTTGAAGGAAAAAATTGTATCTGGGATAGCCAGGGGTATCTGATCGCTGAAATACACTATGAAAAAGGGGTTTTACATCACCCCTCGATCTATTACCATCCAAATGGACAAATCAAAAAAAAGATCCCCTATATTAACGATCAGATTCATGGTGAGATGATCGTCTATGATGAACAAGGGAATGTTCTTGAGTCGGTCTTGTTTATAGAATCGCTTAGACAGGGCAAGGCCACCGGCTATTTCAATAACTTATCCATTCAATATGAAGAAACCTATGAAAATGATCTCTTGCTAGATGCCTTTTACTACCCTACATCGGGAGAACCTATGTCCACCATTGAACAAGGAAATGGGTTTAAGGCCTTATTCGAAGAAAACACCCTTGCTTCTTTAGTGGAATTTCAACAAGGGAAACCTAAAGGGATCGTGGAGCTGTTTAATATCAAAGGAATCAAAACAGGTTTTTACCACCAATCGGAAGGGAAAAAAGAAGGCCTTGAGGTCGTTTATTATGAGAATAGCCGCCAGGAAAGTAGTCCTCAAATCAAACTTAGCTTAGAGTGGAGTGAGGACGTGCTGCAGGGCGAGGTGAAAACCTGGTATGAAAATGGAATTTTAGAAAGTCAACGGGAATTTAACCAAAATCAAAAGCATGGGATCAGTCTTGCTTGGTATAAAACAGGCCAGCTGATGTTTATGGAGGAATATGATCAAAACAAACTCATAAAAGCTTCCTATTTTAAAAAAGGGGACAAAAAAGCCGTTTCTAAAATTGAAGGCGGTAATGGAACCGCTACCTTATACGGGCCGGATGGAACCTTTGTTAAAAAGACCCTTTATGAAAAAGGGCAGCCTATCACTGATCCATCCTCGTAAACAGAGAAGAGGGTCTAAGGAGAACCGGGAGCATACGTGTCATGAGGCTGGTTTTTAGGTTGTTGTTCTTGAGGACAGTACATAGGACCCTGCCCAAAATTTGGTGCCGCTAAAGCGCCTGCAGCAACCCCTTCACAGGTCGAATACAAAGCCCCACTTTCACAATACCAAAATACTGTATAAGGCGTGAGGGAATAGGTTGAGTTTCCCTCCGGCGTCTGTGATTTCCCTACAGGATCAGACTGCCCTATATAATCTTCTACATACCCTGTTTGCTCAGGCATCACCGTCTTCTGGCCCATTTGCTTACCATTAGCACCCACAACAACGGCAGTCATACGAAAATCAGTATTATTGTATAAAAAAACAGATGCATCTAGCCCAGAAAAAATACAAAGAAAACATACCATCCATTTCATGGTTTTACCTTGGGTGAGTTATTCGGTGATGCGGGAGGGGTCGGAGAGCCGCATGTTTTTTTTCCTGAACCGTGAAGTGCTGTAGTAAACGCTCCTGTTGCCACATTATCTGTCATCGAAAAATCGGAACCATCCATGCAATACCAAATAACGGTATAAGGGGTACGGGAAATATTCGATTTGGAAGAATTTGCTTTCGGTTGCTCTGTCGGAGCCTTAGACGGTGCATCACTCCAGCTGTTATACGTTTGAGGACTGAGGACAGCTTCACCTAACTGAGAACCATCTGCACCACGTATAATCGCTTTTAAGGAATAGGAAGTATCATTATATAAACGAACCGAAGCTGCCTCAACCTGCATAAAAAATAGACAGCAAAACCCTAATAAAAAATACAACATTGATCTCCTTAATAACCTCATTTATCCTCATTCTCCAAATATGCCCATTTAAAGTCTAGATTACCCATAGAAGATAAGACGATTTCTTTTAAATAACCTTGTTTTGCAAAAAGCATATTATAATGGAAAATAGGAATAATGGGCATTTCTTTGATCAATAAATCCTCACTTTGAGCTAGCAGTAACCGCCTTTCTCCAGGATCGCCTTGTGCTGATGATTCATCGAGTAATTGAATATATCGGTTATTTTCCCATGAGGTGTTATTCGTATTTGTCGATTGATATTTAAATATCTCTAAGAAATTAATAGGGTCATTGAAATCTGCAATCCAAGAGCCTGCTGCGATATCATAGTTTTGATTGGCTAGTCGGTCATAATATACTTTTCTTTCAACAGCCTGGATGCTCACTTGCCACCCAAACGCTTTTAACCAATACTGCTGTATTGCTTGAGAAAGAAGATGGTTTTTTTCTCCGGTGGGGAAAATAAGGACTAAAGGAGGAAGCTCATTTGCACTGGTTGCTAACTCAGCAAGTCCTTGAGAGAATAGGCGTTTTGCCTCCTGTACATCATGATCCTGAAAATAGGGTTTGGTTTGTAGCCGTAAAGAAAGGGGCACAAGACCTGTCGCAGGCGTTTGATCTCCTTGCAAAACATGTTCTACCAGGGCCTGTCGATCAATCGCAATGGCTATTGCTTTTCGTATATTCACATTACTTAAAATAGACTGCTTTGTATTTAACCTTAAAAAATAAGTTCCCAACATCGCTTTGGATTGAAGGGCCTTACCCTTTTTAAACCCCATAATCGCATCAATGGGAATATTAGATAGGGGAGAACCAACCCAATCGAGCTCTTTTTTCTCAAACATCCTCATTTCTGTCTCTTCTTTGACCATATACATTGCAATTTCTTGTAATTTCACTGCGGCAGCATCCCAATAATGTTCATTTTTCACGACTTGCAGTTGGTCATTATGTTTCCAAGACTGCAACCGAAAGGGTCCGCAATAAGGGGTGCTTACGCTTTTAGCACCACCTTCTTGCTGCATAAGATCTACCGATTCACAGACGGGGAAAAAAGCAGGGAATGCAGTCATCTCTAAAAAATAAGGAGTCGGTTGTTCTAGACTGACCTTTAAAGTATAGGGATCGATGACCTCTACACCCAGCATGCCCATAGGCAGATTTTTATCTTTAATGGCTTTTGCATTTTTAATCGGGTATAACTGGGAGGCATTAGGTGAGGCAAAATTCGGATCTAACATTTTCTGCCAAGAATACGCAAAATCGGAAGCTTTCACAGGCTCTCCATTCGTCCATTTTGCCTGCCTTAGATAAAATGTATAAGTCATTAAATCACTTGATACCTCAATCACCTGGGCCATTGCCGGCTCAACTTTTTCTTCCCGGTTAATTCTAGTGAGTCCCTCATAGAGCATATTCACCAGGGTCCTATCGCATAGAGAGCGAGATTTTCTAGGATCGAGAGTAGACGGATCCTCTCCGATATTAATACGCAAACAGGCGCTTGCATGGGTAGCAGATCCATCATTGGATGGACTAGAGCCACATCCAGGCAGGAGAAACAAACAAGCAATCATCGCTATCATGATCAGGTTCATAAAGTCTTCTCTTTTTATTCAGTAAGTGACGTTATTCTAATCTTTTAAAGCTCTTTCAGTTTTTTGTAAACCAGGATAACATAACATTTTTTATTCCTAATCGGTTCGGTATGTCAAAAATTGATCACTTGTATGCAACGGCAGACAATTTTACTCCTTTATTCCACGATCCAGCCTGGCATACCCTCTTTCGTCAAGATCTCTTGCCTCTGCAAAATAACCTACTTAAAGAACTGGAAATGATTGCGTTTTTGGGTAGTGTCTTTGAAGTGATGCATCAAAACAATCGAATATTAGAAGTCCGTTTTGCAGAATACCCCTCTTCGGTCCCTCTGTATACGGACATCAGGTTTGTCACCCAGCATATTTCTAAGCCTGACTCTCCAACAAGAACCCGACCTTCTCTTTCCCAGATGTTAGAAACCATGTTATCGGTACAAGGCGCCCCGTATCTATGGGGTGGCAACTGTCACGGCGTGGATAAAATGCTGATGATGTATCCCCCTATATCCCCTATTGAATCACTGGATCCTGTTCATCAACATACACGGTCCTTACAAGGTTTTGATTGTTCAGGCCTACTATATTTTGCAAGCCAAGGAACTACCCCAAGAAACACTTCTTCTTTAGTTGATTTTGGTCATCCTGTACCCATTCAAAATAAAGCCTATCATGCCTGGGATCTGTTACCGGGGGATTTAATTGTTTGGAAAGGTCATGTCCTAATCGTAATAGATGCACAACATGTAATTGAAAGTCTCGGTGGGGTTGGAGTGGTTCTTTCCCCTTTAAAAACTAGGATAGAAAAAATTCATAAAGAACTCCATCGACATCCAGTAGATGATTGGTCTGTCGAAACAACGATCCCAGAAACCCAACGCTATGTCATTCGCCGGTGGGCCATCGATCAACCATGATCCATTTTTTTGAGCTCGTCAATCACATTCGCAATAAGTGCGGTCCAGCCACATTGATGCGATGCACCAAGACCCTTTCCTGTTTCTGAGTGGAAATACTCGTGAAAGGATAAATAATCTTTCCATAAAGGATCCTTCGCAAAAATTGCAGATACATCATGAACCGGCCGAATCCCTTCTTTTCCTTCTTTAAAAATCGATAATAACCGCTCAGAAAAAGAAATCGCCATCTCCTTTAAATTCACCGATTTCTCGTTTCCAAACTGGACTTTTATATCATCCTGGAAGGCTTCATACAATTTTTGTAGTGCCTCGATTAACAGATAGGAGGTCGGAAACCAAATTGGTCCCCTCCAATTGGAGTTCCCTCCCTTAATTTTCTCTAAGGATTCTGCAGGTTCAAACGTGACTTTTTTACCTTCAAATTCAAAGGGATGTTTCTCATGAAACTTCGATAAACTGCGCAAACCAAAAGGGGAACGAAACTCTTCAGGATTCCAGATATACTGTAAAATACTGTGCAGCTGCTTTTGATTCATCGGCGTTAAAATATAGGTAGTCTGATTGTTTTCCAATTTAGTGATTACACTATTTTCAATCAGATCGAGTCGGTTTTTTAAAAACCAGTGAAAGTTTTCATGGAAATCGGGATACTTTTGTAATTCTTCCTCTGTGATAAAATCTACGGCAAATAAAGGGATAATACCCACTAAAGAGCGTACTTTGAATTGCGCATAATTGCCATCAGGATAGGTAAGAACATCGTAAAAAAATCCATCTTGCTCATTCCATAAACTATAGTCCCGATCTCCTCTTCTTTTCATAGCATGGGCAATATAGACATAATGTTCAAAAAATTTGGTAGCAAGGGCTTCATATACTTTATTAAAGGAGGACAGCTCCATCGACATACGCATTAAGTTTAAACAGAAAAATGCCATCCAACCCGTTCCATCTGACTGCTGTAAAACGACTCCGTGAGGCAATTTAGACGAACGATCTAAAACTGCAATATTATCTAATCCTAAAAACCCCCCTTCAAAGACATTATTACCTGAGCTATCGACTTTATTTACCCACCAGGAGAAATTCATTAAAAGCTTATGGAAACATTTTTCAAGAAAAACTAGGTCAGTTTTTCCCGTTTTTTCTTTTTCCATTTGATAGATTTTTAGCACAGCCCACGCTTGAATGGGTGGATTTAAATCAGAAAACTCCCATTCATAAGCCGGGATCTGTCCATTCGGATGTTGAAATTGATCAAATAATAAAAGCCAGAGTTGTTCTTTTGCAAAATTCAGATCGATTAAGCCCCAAGTGATACAATGAAAGGCCAAATCCCAGGCAGCAAACCAAGGATATTCCCATTTATCAGGAATGGAAAGAATTCTCATAGAATTCAAATGACGCCAATGATAATTACGAATATGCATTCTGGAATTAGGAGGAGGGTCTTTACGATTGTCTCCATCGAGCCATACACTAATATCATACAAATAGATTTGCTTACTCCAACACAGATCACCCAGGGCTTGTCTTTGAATCATTTTTTCTTCTTCAGAAAGATGGGATGGATGTATCGTTGCATAAAAATCATCCGCTTCTTTTTTTCTCAATTGAATATACTGCTCCGCTTCTTGGAGAGGAGCCTCAAGCAATTGATCTGAAAGACGGAGATATAAAGTAATCGATTTTCCGGGAGCTACTTCAGGAAAAGAATAATGTAAACATCCCTTCGTTCCTTTCTCCGTCAAAGTGAGTTTTTTTCCGTGAATCAGGGCTTTATGGAACCCATCTTTATAATGATTGTCTATATTTTCCTGGTCCTTGGGTACCGTTTCATTATCGGTAAATAGAAAATTAGCGCCTTTGGGTCCATATAAATAACGTTTTCCTAACTGGTACTGAAAAGGAAGGTTACTTAATGGAGCGATCGTCTCATCATGAGCGAGAAAAGAATCGGTATGGACATTCGAGGGACCTCTCATAATTTCCGGCTTACCCATCTCTTTATCTCCCCAACTCCATCGGTTTCTAAACCAGAGATGAGGCAAAATATGTAAAGGAGCAGGCTGAGTAAAACGATTATGGGCTTCAATTTTGATGATCACATCTTCTGAGGAAACCTTGGCATATTCAATAAAAATATCAAAGTAACGGTTATCTGCCAATACCCCTGTATCTACGAGCTCATACTCACTCTCTTGGGTAGATCGATTCCGGTTGACTTCCTTTAATTTTTCATAAGGAAAAGATGCTTGAGGGTATTTATATAAATATTTCATGTACGAATGAGTCGGTGTACCATCAAGATGAAAATAGTACTCTTTGACATCCTCACCATGATTACCTTCTGTCGAAGACAGTCCAAATAGTCGCTCTTTTAAAATAGGGTCTTTTCCATTCCAAAAAACCGGTGCAAAAACAAGGATTTGGTATCGATCACACCAACCAGCAATCGCATCCTCCCCCCATCGATAGGCTTTCGATTGAGCTTGCTCAAAAGGGAAATACGACCAGGCGTCCCCGGAAGAACTATAATCTTCTCTGACGGTCCCCCATGCCCTTTCTGAGACGTATGGCCCCCATTTCAGCCAGATAGGCGTGACACTTTCCCCAGAATGTTCAGCCAATCTTTTATGTTCCTCCATTGGATCCGAGGAGTTGTTAAATTCTTTCGGTTGCATATCGAGTAGCTCCTAAAAGGGCTGTATTTTGATTTAAAATAATCTGTACTGGAATCCGGGAGAGCATTTCCGTAAAACGTCCTTTATTCATAAACCCTTGCATAAAAAGGGGGGTCTGAAACATTGGAATCATTTTCGGAGCAATGCCTCCTCCAATAAAAAGACCGCCGTAAGATAATAATTGCAGAGCAAGATTACCTGATTCCAACCCATAAATATAAATAAACATCTCGATGGCACGTAGACAGACAGCACATTTTTTCTCGAGAGCCATTTGTGTAATCGTTTGTGAACGATTTTGGGTTTGCATCGAACACTTTACGTGCTCACTTTCCTTTTCTTTTCCTGTATCAATTAAAAAATCATATAGAGCAATTATACCTGGTCCTGAAAGAATTCTTTCATAAGAAACATGGCCATATTTATTTTTTAAATAATGCCATAGTTCAATGTGTTCCTCATTAACAGGACCAAAATCACAATGTCCTCCTTCGGAAGAAAACGGAAAATGCTGTTTACCATTCCAGAAAAAACCCGCTTCTCCAAGACCTGTTCCAGCAGCGATTAAACCCCTATTGCCTACAGCTTCTGGTTTTCCTGGATTCACAATAAAAAGCTCTTCCTTTTGCAACCAATCAAGACCCCAAGCAGTAGCCTCTAAATCATTGATTAAGTGTATATTAGGAATATGGCAGATTGTAGATATTTTTTTGGCATCGATATGCCAGGGAAGATTTGTAGCCTGGCATGTATTATCACAAATGACTCCAGCAATCCCAAAACAAGCGATGGAAATCGGTGGTTGATCTTGCAAAAATTCCTGTAATATACTTTCTAAATTCACATAATTTTGACTGGAAAATTTTTTCTGTAAAATAAATTCCCGCGGATTTTTTATATTAATTACAGATAAATTCGTTTTAGTACCACCAATATCCCCAGAGAGTATAAACATACCTACCCCTTATTTTTCTTCATTGAAACAAATTCGGTCTTTTTTGTTTAGAGAGATCTAAATAAAAAAATAAGAACACACCCTCTATAAAATTCTGAGAAAATTTTTCATTCCTCAAAAGCGTATTCAAACGATACACTGAAGCCTTAGGAAAAAAAACCAAGGACGTGAATATGAATCATACGGAAGAGAAAATATCTAAAAAAAAAGCCTTAGAACTCGCTCTTGCGCAAATTGAAAAACAGTTTGGTCAAGGATCGATTATGACACTTGGTAAACACTCGACATTAAAAGGGATAGATGTCATTAAAACCGGTGCTGTTACCCTCGATGCTGCCTTAGGAATTGGTGGAGTACCGCGAGGAAGAATTATTGAAATCTATGGTCCTGAGTCCTCCGGAAAATCCACACTTGCGACCCATATTGTCGCAAACGCACAAAAAGCCGGTGGTATTGCAGCCTATATTGATGCAGAACATGCCTTAGATCCCGGTTACGCCGCAAAAATTGGTGTAAACTTAGAAGAACTCATGATTTCACAACCAGATTCTGGAGAAGACGCTCTTAATATTGCAGAAATGCTCGCAAGATCAAATGCGGTCGATGTGATTATTATCGACTCAGTTGCAGCCCTTGTTCCAAAAATGGAATTAGAAGGGGAAATTGGGGATTCGTTTATGGGTTTACAAGCACGTATGATGTCTCAAGCCCTTAGAAAACTCACTTCCACACTTTCTAAAAGTAATACCTGTGCCATCTTTATTAACCAAATGAGAGAGAAAATCGGCGTGATGTTTGGTAATCCAGAAACCACACCTGGTGGAAAAGCCTTAAAATTCTATGCTTCTGTACGAATGGATATTCGAAGAATTGGGGGAATTAAAGGTCCGGATAATGCAGAAATTGGAAATCGAGTCAAAGTGAAGGTTATAAAAAATAAAATGGCCCCTCCTTTTCAAACAGCAGAATTCGATATTATGTTTAATGAAGGAATCTCACGGATCGGTTCTATTCTTGATTTAGGAGTCGACCTACAAATCATCGATAAAAAAGGCACTTGGTTTAGTTTTCAAGGAACTCGATTAGGCCAAGGAAGAGAAACAGCAAGAGATGAACTGAAAAAAAACCCCTCTCTTATAGAAGAATTAGAAAAGCTCATATTAGCTAAAGTAAGTGAAAAAGGTCTAGGTGATATTCAGAAGAAAAAATCAGATACTCTTACTGAAATCACAGAAACCCTGTCTTAAGATACGGTATATTTAGCAGCTTGAGCCGATAACATATCACTCATTTTCTTGAAGGAGGGAGTGAGTAATTGGAGATCGCTTAGCTGCTTTTCAAATTGTTTCATTTCCTCCTCGAAAATTAAAAGAGCTCTTTCTTTACCTACTAAACGAGCCATGTTAATATCACGCTGATTTTTATCATCCTGCATCAAATCCCCAATATCATCCATAATTTGAAAGGCCATTCCTAAATGATAAGCAACCTGTTTAACCTGATCTACCTTTCCTAAATCTCCACCTCCAAAAATCCAACCGAAAATAAAGGATACTTCAAATAAAGTAATGGTTTTTTGATAGATGACCTGCTTTATCACCTCTAAATTGAGATAAGGGGGGAAAATATCCATAAATTGACCCCCAGTGGCTCCCTGTATACCTGCACAAGAACTAGCGGTTTCTAGGGCTATTACACAAACTTTATCGCTACTTCCGGAATAGGGAGTCGAAGACTCTCGCATGACTTTGGAGTTAGAATGAATTTTTGCGAAAGCTGCTATAATAAGAGCATAACTTGCAAGAAGAGCGATGGTTTCCCCATATACTTTATGGACAGACGGTTTTTCCCTTCTTTCATCATCATTATCCATGCAAGGAAGATCATCAGCAATTAAAGAAGCGGTATGAAAAAACTCCACAGAAAGTGCAGCTTCATTCACATTCAATCCTTTTCCTAGAGCTTCAGCAACCATCAGAACAATCAGAGGACGAAATCGTTTTCCCCCGTTAGTAAGAGCATATTCACAGGCATCTCTTAACTTAGTTTTATTACCAAGAGATACAATACTTTTGGCTATTTCTTGTTCAACTTTATCTCGATAAGAAAAAAAATTAGATCCATTAGATACACCTCTATAAATCACTTTTTTCTCTGGAGCGATATGTGTTACCATTTACCTAACCTCTACTGAAAATTTTTGCCCTTTGATAATAGATTTTTCCGGAATCCATCCTCCTATATTGATACAAGGAAAACATAACACCTCTTTTCCAATTAGAGTCCCAGGATTTGAAACAGTATTACATCCAATTTGTGATTGATCACCTAAAATTAACCCTAATTTTTTCATATATGTAGGGAAAATACGACCGTGAATGGATAGAGAAATGTTTTGATGATCTAAACGTAAATTAGAACAAATAACACCTGCGCCAAGGTTTGTATCGAAACCAAGAATAGAATCGCCTACATAATTAAAATGGGGAGCTTTAGCTGAATTGAGTAGAAGAGAATTTTTTATTTCCGTTCCATGTCCGATGATACATTTTCTACCAGTAACGACATTACCTCGAATATAAGCACCCTGTCGAATTTCAGAATCATCTCCAATAATACAAGGACCTTGTATAAAAGCACCTGGTTCGATCTTACAATTTTTTCCAATGGAAATCAGATGTGCATCATGAAGATAAACACCTTCCGGTATTTCTGATTCTATGATTCCAAGCTCCCTGTTTGATAAATAGGTGGGTATGTTTTTGATCGCATCCCAAACATGTTCTATCTTGTGGAAAATTTCCTGATGTGCAAATTCCTCTAGTAAAAAAAAAGCATGGGGACTTGTGGAATGCATGTTTACAAACTCTCATTGAGGTGTTTACAACATATTGTAAAAGATCTTTAGGTTTAAGAAGAGAAGAATTTTTCTTAAAATTTTTCCTTACCATAATTCTGAAAAGACATCCCAGAGTTTCTTTTAAAGAGATTATATATATGTATATCTTCTTTAAAGAAGGGTGTGGAAATGTTCATAACCCCCTATTTTCAACTATGTGGTAGGGGTGTTCATGACTTGTCAATAAGGTGTTCATGAATTGATGAAAACTCATTTAGACCTGGTTTATCAACATGGTATGAACAAGCCATTAACAAGATATCTTCTAAGTTTCCCACATAAAGAAAAAAGATGAAAAAATAGGAAGAGGGATCGGTGGTTGACTTAAACACACTTTCTTTTTAGGATCTTGTATTCATTTTGAATCTGGAATTACCTATGAAAGACCTTGCAGAAAATAATTTAGTACGCTTCACGAATATTTCAAAAAAGAAAGAGGCGATCTATGCCAACTTTAAAGTGAAAGGGATTCGAGCGGGAGTCAATTTTGCCGCATCGATCTCAGTAGATATCTCTGCTGCAGAAGTGCATGCAGGAGATGTTCTGGAAAAAATTATTGAAGAATGTGCCAAAATTGGAGTTCGTGAGTTTCGTAAGGCTGAATTCCAGTTTGAAGGATTATCTTTTATTTAACCATTTCCTATCTGGGTGTAGCGCAGCTTGGCTAGCGCGTTTGCATGGGGTGCAAGAGGTCGTTGGTTCGAATCCAATCACCCAGATTTTTTTTTCTTAGGGTTTTAGAAATAGATGTATCCCCACTAAATTATCGTAAAAATTAATTTTACGCCAGGACACCTCTAAATTCACTTCCTAAACCCCTCATGAGCGGTAAAATCTGCTTAGTAGTTGGGCGCGCCCTTTTAGCATGCTCTCTCCCTTCCATCCCAATTTTTCAGCCAATGTCCTGACGATATTCAGCCCCTGATTTCTTAATTTTCCCAGAACCTATTTCCTGTTCAGGAATCTTGCTGTACATTTTTTCTTCACTCCAGATCTGATCCTTCACAGGATACAACGTATAGTAAATAGACTGGGATATGGATGCGAGTTTAGCAGCACTAAAAAAAGGGTTTCTTTAAGGTCTTTTTGCGTTATAGCGATCCATTTGTTCTTGCTGTGTACTTAATCTCATTAATGAATTTTCATTCCGTAAAATGGTATCGAGCGGACCAACTACGGTTCGGAGTTGAATTTCACTCATCGCGCCAAAAGTCTTATTTTGTATAGTTGTCCATCTTTTTTCCGGTTTCTGTGTAAGAGTTCTCTGCTGTATAAACGTATGCATTGTAAAGAGAGGATCACTAGGAAATGGCTCTTGTCGATTTCTCATAGATATAGCAAATCCATGGCAGCCTTCGATTTCAACTCTCATTAGAGGAAATGGCATTTGGGATGGGTGTATCCCTTTAACATGTTCTTCCCCGCGTATATCTTGATCCTTTATCTTAGGAAGGTTTCCCATTCGAATACCCCCTCTTTTACATAAATCAAGTAGAGCGGGGTGATAGGGTTTTTCTAACATCGTCGTTTTCCAGACTGTAGATACAGCAGACAAGGCTGGATAGTATTGCGCATATTCAAGGATATAGGTCTGCAGTTCTTTTGGTAGGTTGGTTGGGGTTGTACCTTTATTTTGTATGGTCATAAATTCTCTTTAGTTAAAATTTAATATTTAGCAACTAGGGCATATTTTGCAGGTGGTTACCTGAATTTCATGAGCACTTAAGATTTTAAATGTAAAGTAATTTTTTAAAAATAGAAATCAGGTATTTATTAAACTATTTCACTTTTCAATTTAAAAAGTAATTTGATAGATATTATTAATATAATAACAGAAAATAGAATATTAAGGTTAATCATATAAAGGAACCCTCTTAAAAAAGAGCTATGTACCTCAATCGCATGAAAAACGGCTGTGCTACTTGCTAACAGTATCGAACCGACCATATTCCAGATAGTGGTAATGGTTCCAAGGGCACTTCCTATTTCCGAGGAACGAATCACTTGATTTAAGGCTGTAATGGTTCCTACATTCCCCAGTCCCCAGGTGATTCCTAAAAGAAAAAAGGGAAGGATTAAAAATCCAATAGGTGTTGTGGCTGAAAGAAATCGATGTAGGGTAATAGCGATAAATGCGGAGACTATGGAAAGAAAGAGTAGATTGGATATTCCTAGCCATTTAATAAGCTTTTGAAACAACAAAGAAATAATAGATTGAGCCGCTGGGATAATCGCAATGAGTAGACCGATCATAAAAGGAGATAATTGACGTAGGGTTCGTAAGTAAAGAGGATCAAAGAACATAAATACGGTAGAGACCACACCTGCAAGGCCGCAGCTGAGTGCCGCTAGGATCACTAGGTGATGTTTAAAAATAGTGAGGTTAAGTAAAGCATTTTGCTTTTTTGTATCCCAAATGATTAAAAAAATTAAGGCACTTATCCCTAGTCCTAGAGCACACCAAGCGGGTAATGACTGCCAATTTTTTTCTGCACCGCCTATAATTCCATACATTAAAGCCCCTAACCCTATCACTAATCCAATCATACCTATCCAATCGATAGGTAGGGCTGTTTTGGTTGTTATATGCTCTTTTAGGCTAAAAGAACACGCTCCGAGGCCTATAGCAATAAGCGGTAGATTGATCCAAAAAACCCATCTCCAATCTAAAAGATCGATTAATATTCCGCCGAAAAAAGGGCCAGACATGAGTCCAAAACCTGTAATACCCCCATAAATACTAATGGCTTTTACTCTTTCTGATTCTGGAAAAATGTCCGATAATAAGGCAGCCGCTGTAATAAAAAGGGTAGATGCTCCGATAGCTTGCATTCCACGAAAAAAAATCAACATCTGTATACTATTACTGAACCCTGCTCCGAATGCGGCTATGGTGAATAGGACGACTCCTATGTAAAAGATCTTTTTCTTCCCCCATCGATCTGCAAATTTTCCGATTGCAATCATGGTCATACTAAGAATGATCGTGAAAATATTGGCAATCCATTGCAGTTGTAGGATATTGACTTTGAAGGCTGATTGTATGAAAGGAAGTGCGGTATTGACTATGGTAGCATCTAGGAAAGCGGTAAAAGCTAGAAGAGAGACCCCTATTAAAGCCCACCATTTACATCGAAATACATTAGAATGAATCATATTCCTCTCTTAATATAATTAGTTTATATTTTTCTTATACATAAACAATTAGTTAAATTTCATTATTTTTTTATAATGTATGGATTTTTTTAAAATTATCATTTACCTGGAATGGGTATAAAGACCTCCTCGTTGTTTTTTAGTATATTTCTAGGTAATCTAGCTTTTGCAGATATCATGGCTAAGAGGTGTGTGTGGGATGTTCTT